>CAVBXH010000013.1:0-38162 GCA_963599475.1 Acutalibacteraceae bacterium
TGGAGGAATTGTTTGCGAACAATGGGTCCATTCACTTCTGCATGAAGGAATTGTTTGCGAACAATGGGTCCATTCACTTCTGCATGAAGGAATTGTTCGCGAACAACGGTCCCTTCCCGTTTTTGATCCATCGAAAAGTATGCTTTCTCATATCCCTCATAGTAATAACTCTGCGCAATGCCCTTGAATATCACTTCGCGGTTGTTTTTCGTACCTTTGACGCTGCGCGTCGAAGGTAGGCTGCACCTCGGAAATAAAAGAAAAACCGTGTTTTTCTTTGTATTTCACTCGGTTTGCACTACCTTTGCGACAAAAAGAGAACGAAGATATGAAATTTTTAGCAACTACCATATTCCTTTTCGCTGTCCAGACCTTATCTGCACAAGAAGCTAACAGCAATGACTCTACAGATATTGACAAGCTATACGGAGAATTGCCCGAGCTTGTGGTGAAGGCAAGAAAGCCCATCGTGAAATTGGTGCAGGGAAAGATGGTGTACAACATGCCCAATCTTTTGGAAAAGATTCCTGCCGACAATGCTTACGAGGCACTCACCCGTATTCCCGGGGTTAGTGATGCAGATGGCGGCGTAAGGTTTTCTGGCAAGGAGGTGACGCTTATCATTAACGGGCAGGTTACCACGCTGACGCAAGGCCAGTTGACAGACAGGCTGAAAGCAATGCCTGCCGCACAGTTGGCAAAAGCGGAAGTGATGCTTGCCGCTCCTGCACGGTATCATGTGCGTGGCATGGCCATAAATATCATCACGAAAGATTACGCGGGCACGAACCAGTTTTCGGGACAGGCGATTGGAGGATTGCAGCAAAGCAAATATGCTGAAGGCTTTGGAAACCTTTATCTTTCCATGCAAAGAGGAAAGTTCGGACTGGACGCGCAATACCAACTGATAGACGGCAATTCATACGGCGAGAACGCACACATGGCCAACCATCCATTGACAGACAGGCGCGTAAGCTATAATGACGAAACGAAGCAGAAGTCATTCGGAATAACCCACGACTACCGTCTCGGCATGAATTACTCCTTTAGCAAGAACCACAGACTCGACATTGCCTATACGGGTCAATGGAACAAGACTTGCTCCAACAGCTTCACGACAGGTACGAGTATAAGCGGAAGGCATTACGACAGTCATGTGTATTTGCACAATGTCGACGTAAACTACCAGCTTCCCTTTGGACTGAACGTCAGCGGTTCATACACGAACTATCGTACTCCGCAGCAGCAAGCACTCGACGGGACTATATATGCGGAAGAAAATGCAACAGAGCGCAACCTGACCAGCGGCAGTGAGCAAACCATCAACAAATGGATGTTCACGGCAGACCAGACTCATTCATTGGCACACGGCTGGGGATTGTCGTACGGTGTGAAAGGGCAATTCACAAGCAACAACAGTTACCAGACCACATTGGACAAGGAGGGAAACATCTTGCCAGACGCAACAAGCAGTGTGGACATCAACGAGCGGATATGGGACATATATGCTGGTTTCAGCAAACAGATCAACAAAGCGGTGAGTCTTGAAGCATCCGTTACGGCTGAGCAATACCACTCTCCGATATGGGACAAATGGCGCATATATCCTTCGCTCAATGCTTCGTGGAACATCAACGTCAATCATGTACTCCATCTGTCGTTCAGTTCCAACTCGGAGTTTCCGAGCTATTGGTCGACGATGAGCAGTGTGTATTACTCCTCAACATACACCGAGATACATGGCAATCCGAATCTGAAACCGTCTTCTTGTTATGATGTCAACCTGATGTGGCGGATAAAGAGACGTTACATGCTGACGGCTTTTGCAAGTCTGAACCCTGACTACTCCGTACAGTTGCCCTACCAAACCACTGACCGTGTGGCAGTAATCATGAAGGAAACGAACTTCGACTATAGCAACAGCTTTGGACTGCGAGCCTCTGCCATGTACAGCGCAGGAAAATGGCTCAACGGCAACCTATTTGCAGTCGGCATCTACAGGCACGACAAAAGCAACCACTTCTTCGACTTACCATTCGACCGCAAGAAACTGTCTGCCATATTGGGAGGCACAGCATCGATAAAACTGTGTCGCACGCAGGACCTGCGCCTTATTCTCAATCCGTTCTTTCAGTCGAAAGCAATACAGGGCGTGTATGACATAAATCCTATATTCAGAATGAACGCCAAATTGCAATGGACTTCCCGTGACGGAAAATGGGGATTGCGCATCAACGGCAGCAATATCTTCAACAGCAAAGCTGACACTCGATCCGTACAAGGTAACCAAGATTACCATATGAAGATTGCCAACAATTGGACTACGGCCACTTTCGCCGTCATCTACAAGTTTGGTGGCTACAAGGAAAAGAACGTAAAGGCGGTTGACACGTCGAGAATGGGACACTGACGAGGGCCTTCTTCCTCGGTTTGCACTACCTTTGGCCTTCGGCCGAAGGTAGGCTGCACCTCGGAAATAAAAGAAAAACACGGTTTTTCTTTGTATTTCACTCGGTTTGCACTACCTTTGACGCTGCGCGTCGAAGGTACTCACGCTCGGAAATGCTCAAATAAATTTGGCATTTCCCTCGCTTATTCGTACCTTTGTGTCCAAATAGAATGAAAATATGGATTTGCTCAATCATATTTCCTATCCGAACGACCTGCGCAAACTGAACGTCGAACAACTGCCACAACTCTGTAAAGAACTGCGGGAGGACATTGTCAAGGAGCTGTCGGTGAACCCCGGACACTTGGCTTCGAGCCTCGGCGTGGTGGAGCTGACCGTGGCACTCCACTATGTCTTCGACACGCCGGAAGACCGCATCGTGTGGGATGTGGGACACCAGGCTTATGGCCACAAGATACTGACGGGACGGCGCGAACAGTTCTGCACCAACCGCAAGTTGGGAGGCATACGCCCCTTCCCCTCGCCACAGGAGAGTCCCTACGACACCTTCGCCTGCGGCCACGCCAGCAACTCCATCTCGGCGGCACTCGGCATGGCAGTGGCGGCCAAGAAGACGGGACACGGTGACCGCCATGTGGTGGCCGTCATTGGCGACGGCGCACTGAGCGGCGGACTGGCTTTTGAGGGACTCAACAACGTGAGCTCGTCGCCCAACGACCTGCTCATCGTGCTCAACGACAACAACATGTCGATAGACCAGTCGGTGGGCGGCATGAAGCAATACCTGCTCAACCTCAACACCAACGAGACGTACAACGCGCTGCGCTTCAAAATCGCCAGCCAGCTCAACAAATGGGGACTGCTGTCCGAAGACCGCAAGAAGGGACTCATCCGCCTGTCGAACGCGGTGAAATCGGCCATCAGTCACCAGCAGAACGTCTTCGACGGCATGAACATCCGCTACTTCGGACCGTTTGACGGACACAACATCGGGGAACTGGTGCGCATCCTGCGACAGATGAAGACGATGAAGGGGCCGAAGCTGCTGCACCTGCACACGAAGAAGGGACACGGCTACGCACCGGCAGAACAGGACGTGACGACCTGGCACGCACCGGGGAAGTTTGACCCCGCCACCGGCGAACGCCTCGTCTGCCAGTCGCCGGACCAGCCACAACGCTATCAGGACGTCTTCGGACACACGCTGCTGGAACTGGCCGAACAAAACCTGAAGATTGTGGGGGTGACGCCTGCCATGCCGACGGGATGCTCCATGAACTTTATGATGCAGGCCATGCCCGACAGGGTCTTTGACGTGGGCATCGCCGAGGGGCACGCCGTGACCTTCTCGGGCGGCATGGCGAAGGACGGACTTGTTCCCTTCTGCAACATCTACAGTGCCTTTGCGCAAAGGGCTTTTGACAATATCATCCACGACGTGGCACTGCTCAACCTCCACGTGGTGATCTGCCTGGACCGCGCCGGCATCGTCGGTGAAGACGGTCCTACCCACCACGGGGCCTTCGACCTCGCGGCCCTGCGCCCCATCCCCAACCTCACCATCGCCTCGCCCATGGACGAGCACGAGCTGCGCCGACTGATGTACACGGCGCAACTGCCCGACAAGGGAGCCTTCGTCATCCGCTATCCCCGCGGGGGCGGCGTGCTGAAAGACTGGCGCTGTCCGCTGGAGGAAGTCAAGGTGGGAACGGGACGGAAGATGCAGGACGGCCACCACACCGCCGTGCTCTCCATCGGCCCGATAGGCAACAACGCGGCGAAGGCGGTGGAGGGACTGGACGTGGCCCACTATGACATGCGCTTCCTCAAGCCGATCGACGAGGCGATCCTGACCGAGGTGGGTGAACGCTTCGAGCGCATCGTCACCGTGGAGAACGGCGTGAAGGACGGCGGACTGGGTTCAGCCGTGCTGGAATGGATGGCCGACCACCACTACCATCCCGAGGTCATCCGGCTGGGAATGCCCACCGACCGCTTCGTGGAGCACGGCACCGTGGAGCAACTTGCACATCTTGTAGGACTGGATGCAGAAAGCATCCGCAACACCGTTATGTCATGAAAATCATTATAGCCGGAGCAGGTGCCGTAGGCGTGCACCTGGCGAAACTGCTGTCACGCGACCATCAGGACTGCGTGCTCGTTGACGACGATGCCGAACGCCTGGCTGGTCTCGACAACAAGTTCGACATCATGACGGTGGCAGGATCGCCCACCAGCATCCGCACATTGCGCCAGGCCAACGTCGACAAAGCCGACCTCTTCGTGGGCGTGACACCCGACGAGAGCCAGAACATGAACGCCTGCATCATCGCCCATGCGCTGGGAGCCGCGAAAACCGTGGCGCGCATCGATAACTACGAATATCTCGCACCCAGCCTGGAGTCGTTCTTCAGCAAGATGGGCATCAACTCCCTCATCTATCCCGAGGTGCTGGCCGCCCTGGACATCACCAACGGACTCAAGATGTCGTGGGTGAGGCAGCGGTGGGATGTCCACGACGGGGCACTCGTTATGCTCGGCGTCAAGTTGCGCAACACCTGCGAAATCCTCAACCGACCGCTCCGCGAGCTGTGCGGCCCGGAAGAGCCTTACCACGTGGTGGCCGTCAAGCGGAACGGCGAGACCGTCATTCCCGGCGGCAACGATGAGCTGTGTGTCGGTGACCTCTGCTATTTCATGACCACGGAGGAATACATCCCCTACATCCGCAAGCTCGCCGGAAAGGAACACTATGCCGACGTGAAGAACGTGATTATCATGGGAGGCAGCAAGACGGCCGTGCGCGTCGGACTGACCGTGCCGGACTATATGAACCTGAAAATCATCGAAAAGGACGAGCAACGCTGTGAACGCCTCAACGAATTGCTGGCAGACACCGACGCCATGGTCATCCACGGTGACGGACGCGACCTCGGACTGCTCCAGGAGGAGGGCATACAGAACACGCAGGCCTTCGTGGCACTGACGGGCAATGCCGAGACGAACATCCTGGCCTGTCTCACCGCCAAGCGGATGGGTGTGCGGAAAACCATCGCCATGGTGGAGAACCTCGACTACGTGGAGATGGCCGAGGGACTGGACATCGGCACCATCATCAACAAGAAGACCATTGCCGCCAGCCACATCTATCAGATGATGCTCGATGCCGACGTGAGCAACGTGCGATCGCTGATGATGGTCGACTCGGACGTGGCGGAATTTGTGGCCGCAGAAGGGTCGAAGGTCACCCAAAAGGCCGTCAAAGACCTCGGGCTGCCTGCGGGCATCACCATCGGCGGACTGGTGCGCCGCAACCAGGGCATCCTCGTCAACGGCTTCACGCGGATAGAACCCGGCGACTCGGTCATGGTGTTCTGTCACGAACATAACCTCAAGAAACTCGAGAAATACTTCAAGTCCTCGACGCTATGGTAGACTTTCGGCTACAATACAAGATTATCGGTTCGCTGCTCATCTTGCTGGGACTGCTGATGGGCGGCTGTGCCGTCATGTCGGTCTGCTACCGGGAAGACGACATCATGGCGTTTCTCCTCTCTGCCCTCTTCACGGTGTGCTGCGGCTTCGCACTCAAATATCTGGGGCGCAACGCCACCAATAACATGGGCAGGCGCGACGCCTACCTCGTCGTCACGCTGTCGTGGCTGCTGTACAGCCTGTTCGGCATGCTGCCCTACCTCACGGGAGGATATGTCAACGACGTGACCGATGCCTACTTCGAGACCATGTCGGGGTTCACCACTACGGGGGCTACCGTCCTTGACGACGTGGAGCGGTTGCCCCACGCGCTGCTCTTCTGGCGGTCGCTGTCGCAATGGATTGGCGGACTGGGCATCGTGTTCTTCACCATCGCCATCCTGCCGTCACTGGTCGGCGGAAGCATCAAGGTGTTCTCCGCTGAGGCCACCGGCCCTGTGCGCACCAAGATGCACCCGCGACTGAGCACCAATGCGAAATGGATATGCAGCATCTACCTCGCGCTGACACTGGCCTGCGCCCTGTCCTACTACGCTGCGGGGATGGGCTGGTTCGACAGCGTGAACTACGCGATGACCACCACGGCGACGGGCGGCTTTGCCACACACAACGACAGTGTGGGCTTCTACCACAGTGCCGCCGTCGAGTACGTCTCGCTGACGTTCCAGTTCTTGTCGGGCATCAACTTCACCTTATTATATATAGTGGTGTTCAAACGGCAACTGCGGCAACTGTTCCGCAATTCCGAGTTCAAACTGTACTTCGCGGTGGTGGCCCTCTCCACAGTGGCCATCATGGTCATTCTGATGTACAGCAACGGCTACGCCAGTGAGCGCGCCTTCCGCAGTGCCCTGTTCCAGGTGGTGTCGTTCATCACCACCACGGGACTCTTCAACGACGACGCGGGGGCGTGGCCGCACCTGACGTGGGTGATACTCGGCTGCTGTATGTTTCTCGGCGCCTGCGCGGGCAGCACCAGCGGCGGCTTCAAGTGTATCCGCGGTGTCATGGTGCTGAAGGCCATGCAGAACGAGTTCCGCCAGATTCTCCACCCCAACGCCGTCCTGCCCGTCAAGGTGAACGGCCAGAATATCCCGTCCTCGAAGGTTGCGACGCTGCTCACCTTCTTCGCCCTCTACGTGTCGATGTGTCTCGTGGCGGCCATCGTCATGATTGCCGCAGGAATAGATAGCACGAACGCCGTCACGATAGCGTTGAGCTGCATGAGCAACGTCGGCCCGACCTTAGGCACGGAGATAGGCCCTGTCATGTCGTGGGCCGCACTGCCCGATGCCATCAAGTGGGTCTGCGCCTTCCTAATGCTGGTCGGCCGTCTGGAGATTATGTCGGTCATGGTGTTGTTCACCAGGGGCTTTTGGACGGACAACTGACGAATCTACAATGACGAGAAGAAACAATGTAAACAACAGAAAGATATGAAAGCATTCAAGTTTCAACCGCTGCTCAAGCAGACGCTGTGGGGTGGCGAGCGCATCATCCCATTCAAACACCTCAGCTCCACGATGGATCACGTGGGCGAGAGCTGGGAAATATCGGGCGTGAAGGACAACGAGACCGTGGCCGTGGGCGACGGACGATCGCTCAACCAACTGGTGTGCGACATGAAGGAGGCACTCGTGGGGAAAGCCAACTATGCGCGCTTCGGCACGGAGTTTCCGCTGCTCATCAAGTTCATCGATGCGCGCCAAGACCTCTCTATCCAGGTGCACCCCACCGACGAGATTGCCCATCGACAGGGAAAAAGCCGGGGAAAGACCGAGATGTGGTTTGTGATGGACTCCGCTCCCGAGGCCAAGTTGTACAACGGACTGAAGAAGCAGATCACGCCAGAACAGTATAAGGCCATGGTGGCGGACGACACCATCTGTGAGGCATTAGCGCAGTATAGCGTCAAGGAGGGCGACTGCTTCTTCATTCCAGCAGGACGCATTCATGCCATCGGTGCGGGATGTTTCCTGGCAGAGATCCAGCAGACCAGCGACGTGACCTACCGCATCTACGACTTCAAGCGCAAGGACAAGGACGGCAACTATCGCCAGTTACACACGCAGGAAGCATCGGAGAGCATCGACTACACCGTGTTGCCCGACTACCGCACCCGTTACGAGGCACGGAAGAACGAGGGGGAACTGCTGGTGGAGTGTCCGTACTTCAACACGGCGGTCTACGATCTGGACGAGCCGATGGACATGGACTACAGCGAGCTGGACTCGTTCGTCATCCTGATAGGTATGAAGGGCGAAGGGACGCTGACCGTCGACGGAGAGACGATGCCGTTCCGCGAAGGCGAGACGGTGCTGCTGCCCGCCACCGTGAACGAGGTGCACTGCGAAGGGACGGTGAAGTTCCTGGAGACCTACGTGTTGTCCTGACCCTTTGACGGTGCAACGGGCGCAGCGTCCAGATAGGCCGCAAGGTCGGCCTGCAACCGAAGGAAAGGTTCCGAAGCCTTGTAGCCCGTGTTCTTTTTCAACATCTGACGGATGTCCTGCAGCGAGTGTTCGTAGCAGGACATCTCGTTTTTTCGCTGGGTGTAATGGCGCGAGGTGTAGCGTATCTCGTTCTGGCGTTCCTGCCGCAGGCGGTTGCACACCTTGGTGAGGATGGGCACGACAACGTTGTCGCACAGCGAATGTCCCTGAATGTAAAGGTATGTGGTGTCGGGGGTCACGCCCAAGGCGCGCAGGTCGTTCTTGGTCTGCAGGTACTGTTCCTTGTTGTCCGGAAACTGAGACTGCAACAGGTGAATGCGCGTGCTGACCTTGTGCCGAAGATGGTCGATGGAGGGCTGGGGTTTCTCCACGTTGAACCCGCCGGGAGCGACCACTCGGGAGAAGTCGGTGAGCGAGAAGTGTTCGTGGTTGCCCGTGCGGTAGACCCACACCGACCACACGAACAGCGGGAAGATGGCTTGACTGTACTGCCGGAAATAGTCGTCGAAGTCGAAGATGCGACGGTCGTTGAGGGTCACGGCCACACACACCTCATGGAGCGCAGGCACATAGCACTGCAGATTCTCGATGGCATAGGCGTAGGTGTGGAAGACATAGGGACTCTCCACCACCTTCTTCGACTGTGGGGTGCGTCCTTGCAGCAGGTAGTCGTAGTCTGCGTCGACGCAGGCTATCATATCCTTGCCCACGCGCCCCTCGGCAAAGTTCATCAACACCGACTTCTTGCCGCGCTCCAACTTGCGGTGCGACGGCAGCATCACCTCAAAATAGCGTGTCGTGTCCTCAAAGCGTCCGAGCACGGTGCGCCAAAAATAAATGTCGTCGTAGCTCTCCACATACGCCACGATGCGCCGGCGCGCCTGCTTCGAGGTCAGCCGGTTCGCAGCCTCGACATAGCGGCTGTTGACATGATCGGTCAGTCTGCTGCTCATACCGTGATGTCGCTGACCTCCGTCACCTTGTCCATCCATCCGCTCATGATGACGGCCGGTGAGTGGGTGGTGAGAATAATCTGCACGTTCGGGTTGAGTTCGCGGATGAGTTCGATGAGGCGTTTCTGCCATTCGATGTGCAGCGACACCTCCGGCTCGTCCATGAAGAGCACGTAGGGCTGCTGGTCTTCTACCAGCACGGTGAGCAAGATGATGAGCATCTGCTTCTCGCCGCTTGAGAGCTGGTAGGGCAGCAGCGTTTCGCCAATCTGCGTGAAGCGTATCTCGTTCTCCGTGCGCACCATCTTCTTCCCCGTCTCGGCAAACAACTCGTCGACGATGTCCTGGAAGTGTTGCTTGGAGGCCGACAACTGCTGGGCGGCCTCGGTGTCGCCCTGCTGCAGCGCAGCGATGATGCGGTTTCCGATGTTCACCTGATAGTCCAGATACTTGCGCTGTAGGCGGTAGAGTTGCAGGTCGAGTAGGGAACCGCCTCCCGCACCGGCCAGCACCGAGAGGGCCTGGTGCACGAAGCCGTCCCCCTCCGTGAGGGTTTTCGAGAGGTTGCTGTCCAGAGAACGGATCACATCGAAGCGCACGTGGGTGGCATCCTCGGGAACGGTGGACAGGTGCACGCCTTTCAGCAGGTGGTTGACGATGTCACCGTTGGTTTCCACGCTCCTCACCACCTTGTTGAGGATGGTCGACTTACCCACGCCGTTGATGCCGCTGAGCACGTTCACCTTCGGGTCCAGATTCCACACGATGTGCTTCTTGCCGCTCCAGAGCGCGTCAATTTCTATTTTCTGGATATAGTCCGCATATTTCTGCATGGCCGTTGCTGTTAGTGTACGGGCAAAGGTACAAAAGAAAACTTGATGTTTGCAAGAAAAAACGGCGTTTTTAGCTTATTTTATCTTTTCCGTTTCGTTTTTCCCGAAGATTATGCTACTTTTGCCGCATGAAAACGAATAGAGCACTCATAGCCCATCTCGCCATGTTTGGAGCGTGCGCTGGATGGGGACTGATGTCGCCGGTGGGCAAGGATGCCATGCTCCACGGGTTTGACGGCATTACCATGGTTACATTTCGCGTGGCAGGCGCGTGCCTGCTGTTCTGGATAGCGTCGCTGTTCGCGCCGAAGGAGCACGTGCCCTGGCGCGACCGCCTGATGTTCATCGGGGCGGCACTGACGGGACTGCTCTTCAACCAGTGTTGCTTCACCATCGGACTGAGTATCACCTCGCCCATCAATGCCAGCATCGTCACCACGTCGATGCCCATCTTCGCCATGATACTGGCGGCACTTATCCTGCACGAACCCATCACGGGAAAGAAGGCCATCGGCGTGCTGATGGGATGCAGCGGAGCCTTGATATTGATCCTGAGTTCGGCGGCCCATGCCGACGCGCGCGTCGGTGACATCCGCGGCGACCTGCTGTGTCTCTTTGCGCAGTTCTCGTTCGCGCTCTACCTGTCGCTCTTCAACTCGCTCATCAAACGCTACAACGTGTTCACGGTCAACAAATATATGTTCACATGGGCACTGCTACTCCTGTTGCCGTTCGTGTCGTCGCACGTCTACAGGGTGGTCAGCCGGCCGATTCCGCCCGTGACATGGTTTGAGGTGTTCTACGTGGTGGTGATCGGCACGTTCTGCTGCTACATCCTGACTATGATCGGCCAGCGCACGCTGCGCCCCACCGTGGTGTCGGTCTACAACTATGTGCAACCCATCGTGGCAGTGGCCGCCTCGCTGATTATGGGTCTCAGCACGATGAAGATGACCCACGTGCTGGCCGTAGTGCTGGTGTTCAGCGGTGTGTGGCTCGTCATCAAGTCGAAATCGCGCCGGGACATAGAACAGGAACAACAGCCATGCGATTCCCTGCCGGGAAAACCGTAGCCTATATACGAAAAGTCCGTGCAAGGCCATGAGCCCCACACGGACTTTTCGTATAAACATCGTTTTCTTTATTCCGAAATCATCGTCACCTCGATGCGGTGGTCTTGTTGGAGCAGTTCCTGAGCCAGTTGCTGGATGTCTGTTGCCGTCATGTTGTCCACCATCTTCTTGTAGTCCTTGTCGAAGTCGGCCTCGTCGTCAAGCTGGTGCCAAATGACATAGCTCCAGTAGTCGTTGGTGATGGCCATCTGGTCGTACTGCTTGCGCAGGTATTTCTTTACCTTGTCCATGCTGCTCGCGGCAGGGCCGTGGGCGGCGATATTGCGCAGTTGCTGGTACACGACGGGATTCAGCTCCTCGTAGCGTGTGGGGTCGCACTTGTAGGAGATGCGCACCACCGTGTTGGGGTTGTCGTCCTTTTCGAGTGAGAAGCTGACACCCACACCGTAGGTGCCGCCCTTTTCCTCGCGCACGGAGTCGGTATAGGCAATCTGGAGCACGCGCGTCAGCATGTCGAGTGCGAGGTCGTTCTTGGGTGAGAACGGTACGTCAGCGGCATAGAACACGCTCACGTTGGCCAGCGGCGTGGCCTGCTTGTGGGCGAACTTCACCACCTCGTTCTTCTTGATGATATTGGCCACATTGGCCTTGTTGATCTTCTCCTGCTTGTGGGTGGCAGGGAGCGTGGCCAGATACTGACAGAGCAGCGGGCGCAGCACGTCCATATCAATTTTTCCGATAAATACGGTCTTGAAGTTGCTGGCGTCGCTGAACCGATCGCGATAAATTTGCAGGATGCGTCTGTAGTCCGCCTGCTCGGCCACCTCCTTCGTCACTGGAGCCACACGTGGGTTGTGGCCATAGACGGTGGCGGTGATGGAGTCGTTGTAAACCACCTTCGAGCTGGCATTGCGGTTTTTCAGCATCGAGAGGTTGCGGCTCATCATGCTCTGGAAGGCGATGCTGTCCGTGCGCGGCGCGGTGAAGTAGAGGTGCGCCAACTGGAGCATCGTCTCCAAGTCCTTGACCGACGAGGTGCCCGTGATGCGTTGTCCCTCGCTGCTGACGGAGGGAGCGAGCTTCAGTGACTTGCCAGCCAAAGCCTTGCGCAGACGCGTAGCAGAGAAATCGCCCACGCCACCCTCGGTGACCGCACTGGTGAGGAAGGCGAAGTTGGGAATGTCCTCATTGCCATAGACGGACGTGCCGCCCTCGCCGCGCATGCTCATCGTAATCTGGTCGGCCTGATAGTCGGTGGACTTCACATAGACCTTCATGCCATTGCTCAGCGTGATTTCCGTCACGCCGAACTTGCCGAACGGTTTCTCGGCAACAATCTTTCCCGGAGTGGGAAGAACGGGCATCAGTGTCTTGGGTACTTCCTCCTCTTGATAAGCGTCATAGTGTTGCTGCTGCGCCTCCAGCACGGTGTGCTCGATCTCTGCCTCAGAGGGAATTGTAAAACCCTCCTTGTCGGGACCGTACATCACAAACACCTGATTGCGGTTGGTGATGATGTCGCCCACCTTACCATTCACCTCGTTGAGCGTCACCTCCCCGTCAAACTGCTTCACCAGTTGCAGGCTGTATGCCGGAGTGAGGATAGGCTCAGCTTCAAGGAAGTGGTTCACACACTGGTTCACGTAGTGGGCGTTCCGATAGTCCTTTTCCATCTTCAGCTGCCGCTCGGCGGCGTTAAGGTAGAGCCGTTTGGCGCGCTCCAGTTCGCTCTCCGTGAAGCCATGCTGGCGGGCACGCTCCACCTCGCCCACGGCCACGGCAATGCCGCCAAGTACGTGGTCTTGCTTGCAACTGATGCTGAGGCTGAAGGCATCCTTGGTGCGCGAAACAAAGAAGCCACCGTTCTTCACCGTCGCACTCATGAAGGGCGGTTCTGCCGCCTGCTTCTTCTCCGTGAGACGACCATTGAGCATATAGGTGATCAGACCGCTCACATAGTCGTCGCGCTGATACTGCATGGTGTTCTTCTCGCTGTCGGGCGTGGCCTCACTCTTCATATAGAGGTGGCCGAGGATGATGGGCTGTTCCTTGTCCTTCTCGATGGCTACAATCATCTTGTCGTTGTCGCCTACGGGGTAGTAGATGCGCTCGGCCGGGTTCTTGTGAGCCTTGATTTTGCCGAAGAGCTTCTGGATTTTCCGCTCCATCTGGTCTACGTCGAAGTCGCCCACGACGACAATGGCCTGCAAGTCGGGACGGTACCACTTCTCGTAGTAGTCGCGCAAGTCCTTATAGGCGAAATGATCCACGACATCCATGTTGCCGATGGGGAGGCAGTCCTCATACTTGCTGCCCTTATAGATTTTGGGAATGACGTTTTCCATCATGCGCTGTATGGCCATACCCGTGCGGCGACTGCGCCACTCCTCATGGATGACACCGCGCTCCTTGTCAATCTCCTTGTCCTCCAGCAGGATGTACTGGCTCCAGTCGTTGAGCACCAGTAGACAGGAGTCCACGATGCCCTCGCGCTTGAGGGGTACGGCGCCGATGTGGTAGACCGTCTGGTCTACGGAGGTATAGGCGTTGAGGTTGGCCCCGAACTTCACACCGATGGTCTCGCACCAGGGTACGATGCCGAGGTGCTTGCCCTTGCCGGGGAAGTGTTTCGTGCCGTTGAAGGCCATGTGCTCCAGAAAGTGGGCAAGACCGCGCTGGCGCGGTTCCTCCAGGATAGAACCCACCCGCTGTGCAATGTAGAAATCGGCCAGACCCGCCTCCTTGGCGTTGTGGCGGATGTAGTAGGTCAGTCCGTTCTTCAGCTTGCCCTGCCTCACGGCAGTGTCCTGCTCCACCGTCTGCGCCAAAAGGCAGGCGGGGAGCAGGGCGAGCAGGAACAGACACAAAGTTTGTTTCTTCATGTGGTCTGTCGTTTTAATGCTTATATGTAGGTATGTTCAAAAAGTGCATCATTTCTGCAGGTAGCTGGGGGTGACACCCATCTCGAAGTCGTTGCTGGAGTTGTTGGTGTCCACCCACTTTCCGTTCTCCTGCTTGCGGATGACAGCCTTGCCGAAGCGTGCCTTGTCGCTGCCTGTCGCTGCCACGTAGGCATAGCCGGCATCGAGGGCGGACGACACGGTGTTCCACTGCTGGGTGCTGGATGGGGCGAGGTTGACGGCATCGAGAATCCAGTCGTTGGCCACCTTGTAGCACTTGGTCGACATCTCCTTGCCGTTCACTGCGGTGTATTTGGCCTCATAGTAGTTGTCGGCCAGATAGCTGTCCTTGTCCTGACGCATCTTGGCGATGGCGTAGGTCTTGTTGCCCTGGTTGTTCAGAATGAATATGGTGAGCGTATAGCAGTACCACTTGTCGAGGTTGGGCACGTTGGCGTTGTCGGTGTCCTGATTGGAGGCATTACTGCTCTCGTCGTAGAACTCATAGTCCGCATTGCTGAGGTCGAAGGAGTTGGCGTTGGCCTCGGTGTGGTTCAGCGCATTGACGGCCAGCACCAGCGACTTGCCGGGTTCTACGGGTACGCTCGTGCCAGTGCCGGGAATCATATAGATGGCATCCACAGACATGGCCTCCGACATGATGTCGGGGGTGTATTCCCGCTTGGTCGTGCTGAGGAATGCGGCCTCCACGAAGGCCACGCTGTCGGCATAGAGCGTCACGTCGGAGTTGTTGGAGATGACGACATACTGGTCCTTGGAGTATGGCTTCTCCTCGGGGGTCTGCGTGCCAGCGAAGAACAGTTCGGAGATGACGAAGCCACCCTTCGCATCGAAGGTGTTCACGGCCAGCTTCACTGCAGCACTGCTTTCACTCACCACCATTGGTGCTCTGCTGGTCAACCTTGGCCGTACCTGCCACACCGTCCTTGGTGAAGGTCAGCGTGCCCTTGATGGCCACGTTGTAGGTGCCCTCGGGGATCGGATCCATCACAGCCGTGAAGGTGCTGTTGTTGTTGGTGAACTGCGTCGTGGTGTATACGGTGTTGCTGTTCACATTGGTGAAGGTGGCCTCCGCGTCGCTGAACTGAACGTTGTCCAAGCCCAGCGGCATCTCTACGCTGAGCGTAGCAGGCACATAGGTTTCATCGGTCGAATCACAGGCCGCGAACATCAAAGTCAGGAGCATCATCATGCCCATTAACATTCTCTTTTCCATTTTTTTTCTTTCCTTTTTTTCTGATTAATATTTATTCTTGTCATGTTGTATTTTCCATTCCTCAGAAGGTTACCCCCGCCGTCAACTGTACGCCCGTCTGCCATTCCCCTTCGGAACAGCGCACCGCGCCACCCTGCAACGCAGCAAAGAGACCGAGCGGCGAGGTCTTCGGACTGTAGTCGCCCCTTGCCTGCACCTGTACCGACGTGTAGCTGGCCTTGGCGAATCGGTAGGCGTAGTTCACCATGTTCGTAAATGCAGCCGTCATGTTGGCGTAAGGCATCACGATGCCGTCGCTCACCCGCATGAAATGGCTCGCGTCGGCGCGTAGGGTGAGGGCGGTTCTGCGTGCCACCTCCCTGCTCCATTCCCCTTGCAGCGTAGCATAGGCGTGGGCGCGGTTGAGCTTCCGTTCCGGGTAGACGTACTGCTCGCGGCGACTGCGGAATCCGCTCCGCAGAGCGACCGTCCACGCCCTGCTGCCGTCTGCCACGCCATACATCGCACCGAGTGACGCGTCCGTCTGCCAATCCTTGTACAGGGTCAGCGTGCCGATGACTGGGTAATACTGCGAGTCCGACTTCCCCGTGATGTTCTCATCGCCGCTGCGGCACGTCAGGTTAATGTCGGCATGGAGTGCCCAGCGTCGTTTACCCTCCTGCTTCCACCCGACGGTAGCCGTTGCCGTGTTGTAGACAAGGCGCGAGAGGGGCACGGCGTTCGCACTGGTCAGTTGCCGCTCGTAGTTGCTACTGCCCACGGCCACGTGGCCATACACGCCACGTCCTTGTAGCGGGTTGGCATCCAGTGTCAGACTGATGCCGCCGCCCCGGTAGGCCAGCTCGGTCTGCTCACCAGCAAAGCGGCTGTATTCCGTGCCGAGTCCCGTCATGTGGTATTCGGGAATCTTTCCCAATTCATTGTAGAAATCGACGCTGTTGGTCTGTTTGTAGACGCTGCCGCAGAGAGCTGCACCCCATTGGTAGCCAGCCGCGTCGAGGGCTGCCCCGGCGCGCAGTGTCAACTCCGTCACGATGCCCCGCATCCGGGGGTCGCGGTCGCGGTATTCATGGTCGGCACGGAGCACCATCTCCCCACCTAGAAGAACGTTGTCCAGCCGCGTGGTGTATCCGCCAGAGAAGGCGTAACGCTCGCGCCGGGTGTCGCCGCCCAGCGTGTCGGCCATAACATAAGGAGCTAAGAGCGCGTAGTCGGAGGTGGAGTTCCAGCGGATGTCGCGCTGTTGGCCTGCCGTATAGGATGCCGCGCCCCACGCCGCCGTCCGATCGCTCATACGGAGGAAACTGTTCACGGTGAGTGCGCCCAGCGTATGGCCGCTGCCCTGCTGCTGTACGAAGGCCTGCGTCTGCCGACTGTAGTCGTAGGAGAGGGCCATCTCGGAGTAGGAACGACGGAAGGCCACCCCGTGGAGTGCTGGGTTCTGACGCATGGAGGCCGACACTTCGTTCCACAGTGAGCGGTGCTCCACGCGTGCCGTGTCGCGCGTCGCTGCGCCCATTGTGTCGGCCAAACCCAGAAGCATCGCTGCCAGCAGCCATCCTTTTCCGTATGTGTGCGCTACAGCCATATCATGTTCAGTGTTGCGTTGTTCGTATTCTCCTTTTCCAAAGCCAGATAGTCCGCCGAGCAGCGGAACTTCCGCACGGCCGTCGCGCCGCTGGCGTCGCGACACTGCGCCGACCCTTCCACCAACACGGTGTAGGCGCCGCGCAACAGCTGCACCTGTGCCACGTTGCCGATGAAGTCAGCTGCCGTGACCACCTGTCGGGTGTTGAGATTGGTGAGGGTCACCGTGCCCTGCACCCGTTCCACGGTAGTGCCGTCACTGGCCTCCAGCGTGAGGACAGCGGTGGTGAAGAGGTCGTCTTCCTCCTGATGGCAGGCACTGAGGAGCAGTCCCGTCGCCATCATACACAGTATCAGTAGCTTCTTCATATCTTTACATTCATTTCCAGTCCGAAGTACGGCGTGACATTCCGACGCACCGTCATGCCGTTGGTCTCGTAGTCGGGACTGTAGTCCAGGAGTTTGTTGCAGAACAGGGCGATTGTCATGCCGTCGTCGAAGAGTCGCTTCGTCACCTTGAAGTTGACGTTCATGGAGAACGGCACCCGGTACTTGGCAAAGTTGCTGGCCGTATAGTTGCGCACGAGGTAGCGCAGGTACGTGTCGTTGGCATCCTCGGCCTGCCAAGCGTGCATCGTTCCGTTGCCGTCCATGTAGCTCACGGGGTAGTTACTGGTCTCGGCGGTCTGCCGCAGCGTGTACCACAGACACTGCGCGGAAAGCGAGAAGCCGAGGCGCAACTTGGGGATGTCGGTGTCGGCGGTGAAGTTGGTGTTGAGCATCTGGTTCTTGCTGCCGCCGTTCTCGTCGTAATAGCCCACGTACTGGATTTGCTTGCCCGCCATCACCGCGCTCGGTCGGTAGGCTTCCATTAGGGAGTTGCGGTAGATGGTGTAGAACCACGCACCGTTGACGGTTAGACGGGTCATGATGCGCGGGAAACGCCGGGTGGAGAGTGTGTATTCCACACCCTGCTTCAGTGTCTGGCTACCATTGGTATACTGGCTGTAGCCGCGCAGGTCGGTAGTCAGTTCGTAGGGCATGGTATCCAGCGATGGTGGAGCGGTCAGCGCGGTGGCATCCACCGCCGAGGCGTCGTATTTCTTGTAGGCATAAGGGGCGTAGCTCGTCTGGCTGCGGAAGCCAGAGGTCATGTTCTCGCGGAAATAGGTCACGGCAAGGCGGTTGCCGCCGATGCTGAGGTCGGCACTCACCTCCCACTTGAGGTTGCGGGCGGGCTGCAGATCCAGGTTGGTGGGGTCGATGACATAGGTCCTTACGTTGATGCGGCGGCAGTCGGCATTGGCGTGGTAGTAGTTGAGTTGGACGAGATCCATATAAACTGGGTCTGGGAAGAGCTGGCTCATGGTGGGCATCTTCGTATGCTCGCCCACGCCGCCCGAGAGACGCACGAAGGCCGTCTGTCCGGCCACGCGAAACTTGGAAAACGTCCATCCGAGGTTGACCCGCGGGTCGAGATACACCTTACCATGCATCCGATACGCACTGGGCAGACCAGCCATCTGCACGGCGCGTACGCCAGCCACCACCTCCACCTTATTGCCGCCTATCTGGGCGGCCACGCTTTCCTCGGCGAAGAGTCCCCACTGGCGGTTGGCCGGGATGTCGGAGAGTAGACGCTGGCGCAGAGTGGCCGACGTAGTATAGAGCGGACGGGTGGGGTCAAACACCTGTCCTTTTCCGTAGTTCTTGTCCATGTTCCAGTCGGTGCCTACCAGCAACGTGTTGGAAACGCTTTGCGAGGGAATCTGGAACTTGCCCGTCACCTTGGCATAGAGGTTGAAGGGACGGCCGTCCACGTTCTGCGAAGCCACATACGTATAGGGAAGGATGATACCGTCGCTCTCGCCGGGCGTGGTGGCGGTGACGGCGGCCGTGAGTTGCGAGAGTTGCACGAGCTTGGTGCGCTCCACAAGGTCGTACTCGTAGGAGGTGGAGAGCATGGCATCGAACGAGCGGAACCACTGCCCCTTGTCCTCGTTCGCCACGCTCACCTTGGCGTTGAACGCGTAGCGGTTGTACTGCGACTTATAGGCATCCATGGCCTGGCTGTTGAGGTCGGGGTCGGTCTTGTCGTTGTCGAACGATCCGGTATAGTCAAGGTTGGTCTTGAGATTCACAGCATACTGGCCGAGTGTCCACGCCTTGGAGAAGCGCGCCGAGAGGCTGAGCCGCTTGTAGTTCTCCAGTCGGTTGCGCGGGTCGGCCTTGGCATCGAGCCAGTCGGCACTGAGGTTGAGGGTTGCGCGCTGCGGTTTCCACTCGAATCCCTTGGCCAGATAGAAGAGCTTGCTGCCCATGTCGGCCTTGAGGCGCGCCGTCCATTGGTTGCCGCCGCGCTTACGCTCGATCTTCACCAAGCCACTCGTCAGGTCACCATATTCCACCGACGGGATGCCGCGCACCACCTCGACACGCTCAATGTCGTCGGTGGAGATGGAGCGCATGTCAACCCCGGCGTTGACAAAGCTGCGCCCTTCGGTGGAGGTTTCCCAAGCACCCTTCACCGTTTGGAGGTTGCCGTTGGTGCTGACGGGCGCACCGTCTATCATGAACGACGTGCCCAGCGACGTGGTGCTGTAGGTGCTGCTGGCAGAGCCGGCCTCACGGAGGCGGATGGTATTGGGCGTGTTGAGTGTGGGGTCTTGCGAACGGCCACCGGGCAGCAGTTCGAGGAGGTCGGCAAAGCTGGAGGGCTGGAGGTGTTCCATCGCCTGCTTCCCGATGACGGAGGCGGACGACAGCCCCTTGGACTCCTGTGCCGTCACCACCACCTCGCCGAGCGTGGCAACATCAGGAACCATGCGGTAGATGGCTCCGTCGCTGAGCGCAGCCGTCAGCGACTTATACCCAATATAGGTGATGCGCACCTGCCGGGGCTGGCCTGCCGGGACAACGATGCGGAACAATCCGTCGGCATCGGTCACAACAGCCGTCGCCTTACGGTCCGCCAAACTTACCGTAGCACCGACGATGGGGTCATGCGACGTACCATCGGTCACCTTCCCCGTAAACACTTGCGGAAAGGCGACGACAGCCAAGAGTAAGGCCATAAGGGTCATTTGCAGTCGTTTCATCGCAGCCTCGCTAATACCTCTTATATATGTCGTTATCCGTTGACGGCGCAAAGGTAGCCTGTTTCCCCCTGTTTGGCAATACCTAAAAGTAGGTATTATTTTGCAAACACATTCACAACAAGCAGGTTCTGCAACGCTTTTCTTCCATTTTGCAACAATAGTTCAAAACGTTGAACGATAAGTTCAAAAGGCGTATTGAGGAAAGCCGTACCTTTGCAGCCGGATTGAAACATCAAACAAGGAACAACAGAGATTTAGTTTTGTTTTGGTATATATTTAGGTTAGTAAGATTCTTCAAGGGGTAGGCGAGCTCTTTTGTGAGGTAATCTGATTGTTGGATGGTAAACGAAGTGAGAGACGTATCTTTTAACTAATAATTAAAACCAAATTACAATGAAGCAATTCTTAACGACAGTGATTTGTACGCTGCTCATTCCCTTAGGGGCGATGGCGCAGGGGAAAGTAACAAAAGGCTTGGTGACCGATCGCAACGGCGAGCCTATCATCGGGGCAACCGTAGTAGAGAAGGGCACTAAGAATGCCACAGTGACCGATTTTGACGGTAATTTCTCGCTCACGGCAGGCAGCAATGCCACGCTGACCGTCAGCTACGTCGGTTTCCAGTCCCAGGACGTGAAGGCAGGCAGCAATGTGAAGATTGTGCTGGACGAAATGACCAATGGTTTGGACGAAGTGGTGGTCATCGGCTACGGTACGACGCGCCGTAAAGACATCACCGGGTCTGTAGCCTCGGTGAATGCCGACAAACTGAACTCCGTCAGCTCTACCAGTGTTAACCAGATGTTGCAGGGCCGTGTAGCAGGTATGAGTGCTATCCAAAGTTCGGCACAGCCGGGCGCAGGCATCTCCATCAACATCCGTGGCGCGGCCTCGCCCAGCGGCAGCAACTCGCCGCTGTACGTCATCGACGGTGTGCCCATCCAGACCGGTTCGACGGGTGAGCGTAGCATGGTGCTCAAGGGCTATGACTACATGGACGGTACCGACCGCGACCCACTGAACTCCATCAACCCCAACGACATCGAGAGCATCGAGGTGCTGAAGGATGCCTCGGCTGCGGCCATCTACGGTGCTTCTGCTGCCAATGGTGTCATTTTGGTGACGACGAAGACTGGAAAGAGCGGCAAGCCGAAGGTGGAGTGGCGTAGCGTGGTGACCACCCAGCAGATGAAGTCCTACCCAGAGCGACTGGGTGCCAAGGCCTTCCGTGAACAGGCCAACCTGTGGACCAAGGAGTACTATCTCTATAAGAATAAGATGGGTGCCTACGGCGACAACCCCGTGGACCTGAGCGGCTACACCCCTGTTTTTGCCGACGTGAACGGCTACACCGCCGACACCGACTGGCTCGACGAGGTGTCGCGTCCCGGCTACATCATCGATCAAAACCTTTCGGTGAACGGCGGCGTGGACAAGACAAAATACTACGTGTCCTACAACTACTACAAGAACCAGGGGCTTCTGAAGCGGTCTGACCTTGAGCGTCATACCGTACGGTTGAACCTCAACCAGGAGTTCTCAAAGGTCTTCAAGGCCGGCATCAAGTTCACCTACTCCAATGTCGGTGCCAACAGTACGTCGGTGGGCACGGGCGGCAACAGCGACAACATGATTATCCGTGCCATTGACTATGCTCCCGACATCCCCGTGAGGGATGCCAACGGCAACTATTCCAAGAGCTACAACCAGTTGTTGGTGAACCCCGTGTCCTATACCGACCGCGAGGACTACACCAAGACGCAGCGTGTGTTCGTTGCTCCCAGCTTCGAGCTGAAGCTCATGGACGGTCTCACCTTGAACGGTGTTGGTGGCTATGATACACAGACCTCCAACCGCAAGATTTTCGTGCCAGCCGACAAGAACTCGACCTCTTTCTCTGACGGTATGGCATCGCTGGGTAATGCCACAGCCACGAATGCCAGCGTTGAAGGCTACCTGAACTACGACAAGACTTTCGGTGACCACCACATCTCCGCCGTCCTCGGTGCCGGTTACTACAAAACCATCAGTGACGGATTCGGACTCACTACCGAGGACTTCTTCACCAACTCCTTCGGCTATAACAATGTCGGCATTGCCAGCGACATCAACCGCCGGAACATCAATTCTACTAAGGCTGAGCGCACAAAGCTCTCACAGTTCTTCCGTGCCAACTACTCCTACAAAGACCGCTATATGCTGACCGTGACCGCCCGTCGCGACGGTTCCAGCTATTTCGCGGAGAACAACAAGTGGGGCGTGTTCCCCAGTGCCTCCGTAGCATGGCGCATCAGCGAGGAGTCGTTCATGGCGGGTGCTGCTGACGTGGTGAGCAATCTCAAGCTCCGTGTCGGCTACGGTGCTACGGGTAACGAGAACGTGCTGGGCACCAACTCACTGTCGCTCTATAAGTCGGGCTACAACTACCTTTTTGGTTCTTCCATAAACACGGGACTGATGCTCACGCAGGTGGAGAACCCCAACTTGAAATGGGAAACGGACTATACGCTCAACATCGGTATTGACTATGGTTTCTTGAATCAGCGGTTCAATGGTTCGATTGAGTTTTTCCACCGTGGCGTGAAAGACCTGCTCGACTATCAGGTGCTACCGTCCAACAATGCCGTTGGAAAGGTGGCTGCCAACATCGGTGAGACCAAGAGCCAGGGCTTCGAGTTCTCGCTGAACAGCGACAATCTCACCTCCAGCGTGCTCAAATGGGAAACCTCGCTGAACGTCTCCTATTTTGTGGCCAACTGGGTGGAGCGCAACCCAGAGGTGACACTGGCCGAATATATCGGTGAAAAGGATGCCATAGACACCATCTATGGTTGGGAGACCGATGGCATCATCACCTCCAAGGATGAAATCCCCTCCTATATGCCTGATGCCTATGTGGGCAACATCAAATACAAGGATCAGAACGGTGATGGTGTGCTCGACTCGAAAGACGTGAAGAAACTGGGCAACTCCACACCGCGCTGGATGATAGGTTTCGGCAACACGTTCACATGGAAGGGCTTCGACCTAAACTTTTACTTCTACAGTGCGCTGGGATTCAAGAAGGCCATCGGATCGTACAATAGCACCACAGGCCGCACCAACGGACAGATCCCCGTGGCCTCTAACCTCGGCAACAACGGCACGGCTCCGAGCAATACCTGGGCAACGGTAGCCACTGATGTATGGAACACACAGACCGGCACAGGTTGGATGCCCGGTATCGCCACCAACCCCTACGACAGCTCGAACCCCTCGGGCTATAGCGACTTCTACCTGCAGAATGGTGACTACATCAAGTTGAAGAATATCACCCTCGGCTACACCCTGCCGCAACGCGTGTTCCAGAAGAGTAACTTCATCCGCGGTGCGCGCTTCTTCGTAGATGCCCAGAACCTCTGGACCATTACCAGCTACGAGGGCTTCGACCCCGAACTCAGCATCGGCAACCCTTACCCGCAGGCTGTCAGCCTTTCCTTTGGTTTCAATCTCAATTTCTAATACGCAACAACTATGAAAAAGATATTATTCGCAGCCCTCTTCGGGGCATTGGTGCTCACCTCATGCGACGACATGCTGGAGACCAAGAATTATACAGATATGTCGTCGGCCAACTTCTTCCAGTCGGAAGGCGACTTTGCTGCCGCAGTAACGGGTCTCTACCAGCCCCTTACCACCAACTGGGGATACAGCGACAACGGATGGCGTCAGGCCATCTTCAATGCGGATGCCAACTCCTATCTGGTGGCCAGCATGGTAACGACGGATGTCATGCGTTGCTACTCCAGCAACATCTATGATGAGTTCAACGTCGGCCCGTCATCGTCCGGTGCCATCAACCACACCTACAACCTGATACGCTTCGTGGCACGTGCCACGGACATCATCAACCGCATCGAGAATAGTGGTGCATCTACCGAGGCTGTCCGCTCGCGCTATGTGGCAGAGACCAAGACCCTTAGAGCCGTCTATATGTATATGCTACTCGACTTCTTCGGCCCCACAAACGTGAAACTGAATCCGGCCACCCTCATGGACAACACCATTGAGCCACGCCCCGACCACGACACTTACGTGGGCTACATCAAAAGTGACCTCAACGATGCCATCGCCACGTCGTCGTTTACCGACAAATACAATGACAGTGCCGAGGACTGGGGACGAATGTCCAAGTCTATCGCCTACGCTATGAAGATGCGACTCTGTATGCACGAGAAGCAGTGGGCGGAGGCCAAGGAAGCCTGTCAGGCACTGATGAACATGGGCTTCTCGCTCCTGTCCGACTATGAGGAGGTGTTCACTGGCGAGGTCAATAACAATGCCGAGATGATATGGGGTGTATCGGCCAACAGCTCGTCGGACAACTTCTATGTCACCGAGCTACTGCCCGGAGACTTCAAGCGCGGCTACAACAACAAGGGACGTGCCTATATCCGCGGTACCGAGGCCAACCACTACTCGGGCTGGCAGTCCTACTGCATGCGCTGGGATTTCTATGACACCTTCGCCGACAACGACAAGCGCAAACAGGTGATTCTGTGCGAATATGAGAACAATGACGGAAAACACTTGACACGCGACAATGGTATGGTGGGCCCGCTGCCCATCAAATTCATGGACTCTGAGTTTACAGAGTGGGGCACACGGACTGGACAGCCCATCGTGCGCTATGCCGAGGTGCTGCTCTCCTTCGCTGAAGCCGAGAACGAGTTGAGCGGCCCGACCGCCACTGCCGTCAATGCCCTGAAGCAGGTCACTGACCGCGCAGGAATTGAGATTCCGGCCTCTGCCACCGCCTCCAAGGAAGCACTGCGCAGCTACCTGCTGGAGGAGCGCGGCCACGAGCTGTTCGGCGAAGGTGTACGCCGTCAGGATCTGATTCGTCACGGCGAATACATCAAACGGGCGCAGGCACGCGGCAACAATGCCCAAGACTATCAGGTGCTGTTCCCCATCCCGCAGTTTGCTATCACCGAGTCCGGGGGCATCCTTAAACAGAATGATGGATACACGGAATGACGATTTTAGCGGGAAAGGTGCGCCTTTCCCGCTGTTTTTTCGTACCTTTGTCCCAAGTAAAACAAAAAACCGACAATGATAAAAAAATTTTTTTTATTCGCACTGCTGTCCATAGTGGCTCTGGCTGTGCAGGCAAGGGATGCCTATCTGTTCTCCTATTTCCGTGGGGAGAAGGACGGACTGCATCTGGCCTATAGTTATGATGGAAAGACATGGACGGCACTGAACGGGAACCAGTCACTGTTGCGCCCCACCGTGGGCAAAGACCGCCTGATGCGCGACCCGAGCATCGTGCAGGGACCGGACGGCACGTTCCACATGGTGTGGACCTCGTCATGGCACGACCGCATTATCGGCTATGCCTCGTCGAAAGATCTGGTGCACTGGAGCGAACAGCGCGCCATCCCAGTGATGGCTGACGAGCCGGAGGCCATGAATTGTTGGGCACCCGAACTGTTCTACGACGAGCCGTCGCAGACTTTCTATATCTATTGGGCGACGACCATCCCTGGACGGCACTCTCCTGTGGCGTCGAGCGAGAAGGAGAAGCAATGGAACCACCGCATCTACTGCACGACAACCAAGGATTTCAAGACCTTCACCAAGACACGGATGTTCTTCAACCCCGACTTCAACGTGATTGACGCGGCCATCGTGAAGGACGGAAGTGACTATATCATGGTGGTGAAGAACGAGAACTCCGCCCCCGCAGAGAAGAACCTCCGCATCACTAGAACCCGTGACCTCCGCAAGGGATTTCCCACCAGAGTGTCGCCTTCGATTTCCGGCGATTTCTGGGCAGAAGGCCCAGCTCCCCTCATGGTCAACGACACGCTCTATGTCTATTTCGACAAGTACCGTAATGGGTGCTATGGTGCCGTACGCAGCAACGACCACGGACAGACGTGGACGGACGTTTCCAACGAGATGACCTTCCCGAAGGGCATCCGCCACGGCACGGCCTTCAAGGTGAGCGAGCGCGTGCTCAACAACCTGAAGCTGGCCTTGGGCAATGTTCCCGTTGTGACATGGGACGAGCGTAGTTTGATGATGGACGGCAAGCGCGTCGTACCCGCCATGGGTGAGGTGCACTACTCCCGCATCCCGGCCGACGAATGGGAACGGGAAGTCCACAAGATGAAGGAGGGCGGTATCACGATGCTTGCCTGCTATGTATTCTGGAATCACATTGAGGAAATCGAAGGACAGTACGACTGGAGCGGCCAGCGCGACCTGCGGCGGTTTCTCGAAATCTGCAAGGCCGAAGGCTTGCCTGTGGTGCTCCGCGTTGGGCCGTTCTGCCATGGTGAGGCACGAAATGGTGGCATCCCCGACTGGATTTTTACGAAAGGATGTCGGTCGCGGAGCGAAGACCCCGTGTTCTTGAAATACGTTGAACGGCTCTACCGCCAGATATTCACGCAGGTACAAGGCTTGCAGTGGAAAGACGGTGGCCCCGTCATCGCGGCACAGTTTGACAATGAGTTCAGTGGTGAGGCCAGTTATCTGCTTGCCCTCAAACGCATCGCCAAGGAAATCGGATTCGACCTGCCCTTCTATACCCGTACGGGATGGCCGGCTCTCAAGTCGCCTATGCCCTACGGCGAGATGATTCCCCTCTATGGTGACTATGCTGACGGCTTCTGGGATCGTGACACCATCGAGGGGACTGGCAGCTACTATAAAGCCTTCAATTTCCGCAGCCATCGCGCTTCGGAGTCCATCGCCAGCGAACAGCTTCAATACGTCGACAAGAAGGGCGAACAGGGACAAGGTGCGTATCCGTACTTTACCTGCGAGCTTGGAGGCGGTATGATGACCAGCTACCACCGTCGTGTCTATCTCTACCCCGAGGATGCCTACGCGATGGCTGTGGTCAAACTTGGCAGCGGATCGAACCTGTTAGGCTACTATATGTACCACGGCGGGACGAACCCGGACGGCAAGCTGACCTATCTGAACGAGATGCAGAAGACACCAGCCACCAACTGGAACGACCTGCCCGTGAAGACCTACGACTTTCAGGCGCCCCTCAACGAGTTCGGACAGCGCAATCCGCACTACTTCTTGCTCCGCAAGCTCCACCTTTTCATGCAGGACTACGGAGAGACATTGGCTCCGATGAATGCGGTCTATCCCTGTGCACAGGAAATCCCGCAGGGCGACGACAGCCATCTGCGCTGGTCGTATCGCGAGAAGGATGGCTCTGGCTTCATCTTTATCAATAATTATGAGCGGCTGAAACCGTTGACAGCGAAAAAGAACGTACAGTTAGAAGCCTGCGGCGTGAAGTTGCCGAAGCTGACCATTCCGGCCGGCACCTCCTGCATCTTCCCGGTCAACATCGGCGGCATCCGCTATGCCACGGCACAGCTCATCGCCCATCGCGATGGAAAGATTTATCTGGAGCAAATCAAGGGCATCCCCACGACAATTGCCATTGACGGTAAGGTACTAAAGAACGTGAAGGCACGTGGACTCGCCAAGCCGGTGTACAAAAACATCTACCTCCTCGACTCCGAGACAGCAGGCAAGTTGTTCCTGGACGAAGAACAGCAGAGCGAGGCCGAGCAGGTGGCCTTCCGCAAGACAAAGGAAGCCAGTGCTCTACGCGCCATCACTATCGGCGTCAACAAGGTGGCTGAAGAACCTGCCGATGCCGACTTCGACCAGGCGGCCGTCTATACCATCGACCTCCCGGAAAATCGCGAGGGCATCCTCAACATCGAATATGGTGGTGATGTAGCACGGCTCTATGCCAATGGAAAACTGGTCGGCGACAACTTCTACAACGGCCGCGTGTTCCAGTATGGTCTTTGGCGACTGCCCAAGGACTGCACCCAGCTGGAACTCCGTATCCTGCCCCTGCAAAAGGACATGCCAGTCTATTTTCCCCACGAGGCAGATACCCATGTGACGGGCGAGCGCGTCATACGTGTCACCGTGAAGAACTGATGCCGTGAAACAGAACACCATCCTGCTTGCTGCTACCCTGCTACTGGCCACTGCCGTAAACGCCCAACGGTATGTCCTGACGGAACTGCCGACGCAAAGTCAGTTGCCTGTGGCAAACGTCCATGCAATCCTACAGGATCGCGAGGGCTATATGTGGTATGCCACGCAGGATGGTGGACTGTGCCGCGACAACGGCTACCATATCGATGTATTCCGCGCAGACAAGTACCATCCCGAACTGATAGGAAACAACAATATTGCCGATTTGGCAGAAGATCACGATAACCACATCATCTTCGGTTGCCGAAATGGACTGTATCTGCTCGACAAACGCGACTATACGATCCGTTTGGTGGACGAAGAGACGAAGGGAAGAGCGTATGGCGCGACACTGGTAGCTTCGGACAGTACACTATGGACGGCCTCCAGACGAGAGGTCTTCCACTACGATAAACATCTAAAACACATCAACACCTACCCCAGTCTATGGAAAGGACAGGAAAAATGGATCTGCCGGATGGCGGAGGACAGCGAGGGAACGGTGTGGGTCTCACAATGGGACGGAGGACTGGTGACCTACAGCGACGGCCGGATGAAGACGCAGTACTGGCCCGACAATCTCCAACCCATGAATGTGGTCGAAGACGCGGAAAACGGTTGTTACTGGGTTGGCACATGGGGTGGCGGCATCGTCAAATACCAACCGGAAAAACAGAAAATAGAATCACAGCCCTGTACCACCATCAAGGGAGAATATGCCGCACAGGTCATCCACATGGTGAAGGCAGACAACCGACTTTTTGCCTCCACCATGTACGGACTGAAAGCCTACGACATCGTGGACGGACGGCTGCAGGATGCCGACTTAAGCGATGTGTTACCAAAGGGGATGGGCATCACCGACTACATGACCTTCGATCAAAAAGGCAATCTGTGGGTGGCGGGGTTCTCGCCCCACACCTTCATCCTCTCGCCCTTCAAGACCGACATTGTCCGTGAAGATTTCTCCCGCGCCAGCCAGTTCTTGAACTACCGTTTGATTGTATGGTGCTCGGTGGATGAAGGTGACTACGCCTGGATCGGGCAGGAACGACTGATTCTGTGTCTCTATAACAAGAAGACCGGGGCGATGGCGACGGGTAAGGATATCGGTATCAAGAACTATGCCGACATGAACATGGTGCGGTTCGTCAAGTGCCGGACGCAAAAGGGCATCTGGAGCTACGTGGGCACACAGGTCTATCACATCTGGCATGAAGGCATGGATATCCGTTGTCGGGAGGTGGCACAGACAGACTGTGCGGTCAGTTGCCTCTATGACGCAGGCGACGGCAGACTGTACATCGGGCATCAGGAGGGGGTTGATGTCATGGAGATTTACAGTGGGAAGCTGAAGCGTCTGAGCAGTGGCATCCAACAGGTCTCAGACATCGTTCGTTCGAGCCAAGGCGACCTTTACTTCTCCTCCGGCAAGCAACACCTGGTTCGTCGATACCCGACAGGCGAAGAACGGGTCATCTCCAGTCTTGGCAATTTTACATCGCTGGCGCTTGACCGCAAAGGTAAGTTGTGGGCAGCCAACTGCCAAGGTGAACTGATAGGTTATGACCCTATCGCTGATACGGTTTCGATAGACAGCAAGGGCAGCAACAGCCGGGGCGATATGATCAAAAGGATTGCCGTTGACCATCTGGGGCACCTGTGGCTGCTCTCCGACCAGGAGATTAAGGAATACAATCCGACGAATGGCAATTTCCGCATCCTCTCCACCACCGACCGTAGGATCAGGATGGAGTATTTCTACAACATCACGGCCGAAGGAAAGACGATGCGCGTAGATGGGGCTGGTGCTGTTCTCAATATCAAGCCTCTGCCGGACCTTGACGCAGCGTACTCTTCCGTCCGTCCGATGATGACCTCGATCTCTATTGACGGACAGAGCCGACTCGTGGGCATGGGAATGAACAGCATCGACATTGAGGCGGATGCCGTGAACATTGAACTGCAGTTTTCGACGCTGAACCACTTGTATGCCGACAAGATAACCTATGCCTACCGCGTGGAGGGCATCGACCGCGTGTGGCACTATCTGCCACAAGGGGTCAACAGGGCCTCGTTCGTGAAACTGCCCAAGGGAGAGAACACCATCGAACTGATGGCGACCGACGAGAATGGCTGCTGGGGAGAACCGGTAAAAGCACTGGTGCTGAACCGCCTGCCTGCTTGGTATGAGACGTGGTGGGCCTATCTGCTTTACACGGCACTGCTGGCGGGCATCGTCTGTGGGGCAGTGTGGCAGTATGTCTCGCGCCAAAACAAACGGCGACAGGTCAGGATGGAAGAACAGCTGACCGAGATGAAATTCAACTTCTTTACCAATGTCAGCCACGAGTTGCGCACCCCGCTGACACTGATACTCACCCCGTTACAGAGCCTTCAACGCAGGATAGGGGAGGCCGGCAACGAGACGGTTCGCACGCAACTGGCTATGATTGAGAGCAACGCCCAGCGGCTGTTGACGTTGGTCAACCGACTGCTGGACTTCCGTAAATTGGAAATGGGACAGCAGAAACTGGAACTGGCCGGCGGCGATTTCTATGACTTTGTGAATACGGCCTGTGAATCCTTCCGCCCGTTGTCACGCGAGAAGAGTGTCGGTCTCGGCTGTGCCATTCCCAACAAGAGCCTCTACATGATGTTTGACAAGGCGAAGGTGCAACACATCATCTCCAACCTGCTCTCCAATGCCTTCAAGTTCACGCCAGCGGGCGGCAACATTGCGGTCAGCGTCTGCGAAGTGGGCGACAACAAGGTGTGTCTTACCGTGAAGGACACGGGTTGTGGCATTGACGAGAAAGACCTGCCCCACCTCTTTGAACGGTTCTTCCAAAGCCGTTCGGGACGGAAATCGACGGAGGTAGGGACGGGCATCGGTTTGAACATGGTGCAGGAGATGACTCGCCTGCACGGTGGGACAGTCCGTGTGGAAAGCAAGGTGAACGAGGGGGCGACCTTTACGGTGACACTGCCGACAAACCTGCGGACTGAAGGTGATGGACAGGCGAAACGGACACTTCATGAAGCAGAAGTCCACAGTCCGACTACAGACGGAGAACAATCGTCTGCCAACATTCTTGTCGTGGACGACAACGATGAGTTCCGACAGTTCCTTGCCGGTGAACTGTCTGCCAACAACAATATCCTTCAGGCCACCAACGGCGAAGAGGCGCTCCGGATGATGCAGGACTACGACGTTGACCTCATCGTCAGCGATGTAATGATGCCCCAGATGGACGGCATGGAACTCTGCCGGCGCGTCAAGGAGGATGTCAGCACCTCACACATCATGGTCATTCTGCTGACCGCCCGGACTACCGAGGAAGTAAAGATAGAGGGCTTCCGCTCCGGTGCCGACGACTACCTGTCGAAGCCTTTCAACATGGAAATGCTCGAACTACGCATCAGCCACTTGCTCGAACTGCGCCGGAAACGTAACGAGGAGTTTGCTAAGGACGAAGAGGTGAAGGTGGAGGATGTGGCACCCAACGAGCTCGACCGGAAATTCCTGACCGATGCAATGGCAGCCGTCGAGAAGAATCTCGACAATGATGCCTACGACATCGATGCCTTTGCTTCTGACATCTTTATGAGTCGTAGTACCGTCTACCGCAAGCTGGTGTCACTGACGGGACAGAAACCAAGCGAGTTTATCCGTACCATCCGGTTGAAGCATGCGGCCCGTCTTATCAAGGAAGGCAAATACACCCTGACCGACATTGGCTACATGTGCGGTTTCTCCTCTGCCAGCTATTTCTACCGTTGCTTCAAGAAACAATATGGTGTCAATCCCGGAAACTATGAATAATCCGGGTTCGTGGCATCTGGTTGTTTCGTTTTAGAATGCATCTTCGATATGGTCAATGTCGAAGCCTGTGTCGGGAGTGCCTACTACGGTGATAAGGTCAAAGCGGACGTCACCGTCAAAGTGCTTGAACTTGACATAATGGTTGGCAGCCTGTCGCAGATGGGCTATTTTCCGATAGTCAACAGCCGTTTCCGGGTCGGTAAATGTGCGGTTTCGGCGCGTCTTCACCTCCACAATCACCAGCGTGTCACCGTCCATGGCGACAATGTCAAGGTCGCGGTGGCCGCTCTTCCAGTCGCGCTCCATAATCTGAAACCCTTTCTCCTCCAGAAACGCTACACCAAGGTCTTCCCCCCAGGCACCCAGTTCGTTGTGTTCTGCCATCGTGTTGTTTTATTGCAAAGGTAAAGGTTTTCCACGATAGCACCAAACGTTCTGGCGGTTTTACTGCCGAAAACATCAAAAAAAGTCCCCCAGCGAAAAATATTGTGTCTGGGCGTGCTTGGTTTGGCTCATTTTTTCGTACCTTTGCACGCGCACAGAGTAAATCGGTATACGAACAAGACCACAAGCGCAACAGACAAAGCATGGAATTAGACACACTGACCGCCATCTCGCCCATTGACGGGCGATACAGGAACAAGACAGAACAGTTGGCAGAATACTTCTCGGAGTATGCACTCATCCGATACAGGGTACGCGTGGAAATCGAATATTTCATCGCACTCTGCGAGTTGCCCCTGCCGCAACTGGAGCATTTCGATCAAAACCGCTTCGACGCGCTCCGCGACATCTACCGCCATTTCACGGAAGCACACGCCGCACGCGTCAAAGAGATTGAACAGACCACCAACCACGACGTGAAGGCCGTGGAGTATTTCATCAAGGAGGAACTCGACAAGCTCGGCGGCTTCGACCAGTACAAGGAGTTCATCCACTTCGGACTGACCTCGCAGGACATCAACAACACCAGTGTGCCCCTCTCCATCAAGGAAGCACTGGAGCAGGTCTACTGTCCCATGGTCGAGGAACTCATCGAACAGCTCAACGACTATGCGGAGCAGTGGAAGAACGTGCCCATGCTGGCCAAGACCCACGGACAGCCCGCCTCACCCACACGCCTGGGCAAGGAAATCATGGTGTTCGTCTACCGTCTGGAAGAGCAGTTGCGCGGACTGAAGGACACGCCTATCACCGCCAAGTTTGGCGGAGCCACCGGCAACTACAACGCCCACCATGTGGCCTATCCACAGTATGACTGGCGCGAGTTCGGCAACCGCTTCGTGGCCGAGAAGCTCGGACTGGAGCGCGAGCAGTGGACCACCCAGATTTCCAACTACGACTGGATGGGTGCCATCTTCGATGCCATGCGCCGCATCAATACGATCATCATCGACCTGGACCGCGACTTCTGGATGTACATCTCCATGGAGTACTTCAAGCAGAAAATCAAGGCCGGAGAGGTGGGCTCCAGTGCCATGCCGCACAAGGTGAACCCCATCGACTACGAGAACTCGGAGGGCAACCTCGGCATCGCCAATGCCATCCTGCAGTTCTTGGCACAGAAGTTGCCCGTCAGCCGACTGCAGCGCGACTTGACCGACTCCACCGTGCTCCGCAATGTCGGAGTGCCCATGGGACACGCCGTCATCGCCATACAGAGCACGCTAAAGGGACTGCGCAAGCTCATCCTCAACGAGGAGAAGATTGCAGAAGACCTCGACAACACGTGGGCGGTAGTGGCAGAGGCCATACAGACCATCCTGCGCCGCGAGGCCTATCCGCACCCCTACGAAGCACTGAAGGCACTGACGCGCACCAACCAAAAGATGACCCCCGATCTGATCCACGACTTCATCGCAGGACTGGCCGTCAGCGACGAGGTGAAAGAGGAACTGATGGCCATCACCCCCATGAACTACACAGGAATTTGAAATCAAAATTATTAATTAACACAAGGAAACCGTGAGGTTTCTATAAATCAACACACAAAAAACATTATGGAACTCGAAAACGAAAAGAAGGCAGAAGAACAGTCTGTCAACCAGCAAGGCGGAAGCAACCACGAGGGTTACACCGACCAACAGAACGGCTACCAAGGCTATCGCCCGGGACGTTCACCGCGCCCGCGCATCAACCAGCAGACACGTCCCTACAACCAAGGGGGCTACAACCGTAATCAGGAGGACAGCGAGGGTGGCTTCCGGCCGGAAGGATTCGGCAGCGGATTGCAGAGCAACAACCAGCGTCCCTACCGTCCACGCTACAACAACCAGCAGGACGGCGAGCAGAACGGTGGCTACCAGCCCCGTCAGCAGGGCGGCTATCAGCAGCGCGGCGGTTATAACAACAACCGTGGAGGCTACAACAATCGCGGAGGCTATCAGCAGCAGGGCGGTTACAACAATCGTGGCGGCTACCAGCAGCGTCCCTACAACAACCGCTTCAACAACCCACAGCAGCAGGACGGCGATCAGGGCGACTTCCAGCCCCGTCAGCAGGGTGGCTACCAGCAGCGCGGCGGATATAATAACAACCGTGGCGGCTATCAGCAGCGTGGCGGTTATAACAACAACCGTGGAGGCTACAACAACCGTGGCGGCTATCAGCAGCGCGGCGGTTACAACAACAACCGCGGCGGCTACCGTCAGCACACGGCAGACTATGATCCCAATGCAAAGTACAGTCTCAAGAAGCGTATAGAATATAAAGAGGAGCACTACGACCCCAACGAGCCTATCCGTCTGAACAAGTTCCTCGCCAACGCCGGCGTATGCAGTCGTCGTGAGGCGGACGACTTCATCCAGGCTGGCGTGGTGACCGTCAACGGTACGGTAGTGACCGAACTGGGCACGAAGGTGCTGCGCACCGACGAGGTGAAGTTCCACGACACACCAGTCACTCCCGAGAAGAAGGTCTATGTGCTCTTGAACAAGCCCAAGGACTACGTGACCACCAGTGACGACCCCCAGCAGCGCAAGACGGTGATGGACCTCGTCAAGGATGCTTGCCCCGAGCGCATCTATCCGGTAGGTCGCCTCGACCGCAACACCACGGGTGTGCTCCTGCTGACCAACGACGGCGACCTTGCCTCGAAGCTGACGCACCCGAAGTTCCTCAAGAAGAAGATCTACCACGTCTACCTCGACAAGAACGTGACGGCTCACGATATGCAGCAGATTGCCGAAGGCATCACGCTCAGCGACGGCGACATCAAGGCCGACGATATCCAGTATGCTGACCCCATCGACAAGAAGCAGGTGGGCATCGAAATCCACTCGGGCAAGAACCGCATCGTGCGCCGCATCTTCGAACACCTCGGCTACAAGGTGTCCAAGCTCGACCGCGTGCAGTTTGCCGGACTGACCAAGAAGAACCTGCGTCGTGGCGACTGGCGTTACCTGACGGAGGAAGAGGTGGATCGTCTGCGCATGGGTGCTTACGAATAAACAGCATGAACGACCTTCTGAAAAGACAACAAGCGATGAAAAGAATAAAGATAGTGGACGTGCTGAAAAGCACGGATTTCGGAAACGACGTGTGTGTGAAGGGATGGGTACGCACCCACCGCAGTTCAAAGTCTGTCGACTTTATCGCACTCAACGACGGCAGCACCATCAACAACGTGCAGATTGTGGTCAACCCCACACAGTTTGACGACGAGATGCTCAAGCAGATTACCACCGGTGCGTGCATCTGTGCCACGGGCACGCTGGTGGAGAGCCAGGGCAGTGGCCAACGCTGCGAGATACAGGCCAAGACGCTGGAGATTTACGGTCTCTGCGACAACACCTACCCCATGCAGAAGAAGGGGCAGTCGTTTGAGGTGATGCGCAAGAACGCGCACCTCCGCCTGCGCACCAATACCTTCGGTGCCGTGATGCGCATCCGTCACAACATGGCCATTGCCATCCATCAGTACTTCCACGAGCACGGCTTCTTCTATTTTCACACGCCGCTGATTACGGCCAGCGACTGCGAGGGGGCTGGACAGATGTTCCAGGTGACCACCAAGAACCTCTACGACCTGAAGAAGGATGAGAACGGAAGCATCATCTACGACGACGACTTCTTCGGCAAGCAGACCTCGCTGACCGTCAGCGGACAGCTGGAGGGCGAGCTGGGAGCCACGGCGCTGGGAGCCATCTATACCTTCGGTCCGACCTTCCGTGCCGAGAACTCCAACACACCGCGCCACTTGGCCGAGTTCTGGATGATTGAACCGGAGGTGGCCTTCATCGACCTGGACGACCTGATGGACCTCGAAGAGGACTTTATCAAATATTGTGTCCGCTGGGCACTGGACAACTGCAAGGACGACCTGGCCTTCCTCAACCAGATGATTGACAAGACGCTGATAGCGCGCCTGGAGGGTGTGGTCAAGGAGAGTTTTGTCCGCCTGCCGTACACCAAGGGCATCGAGATTTTGGAAGAGGCCGTGAAGAACGGCCGGAAGTTCGAGTTCCCCGTATCATGGGGCATGGACCTCGCCTCCGAGCACGAGCGTTTCCTCGTGGAGGAGCATTTCCAGAAGCCCGTCATCATGACCGACTATCCGCGCGACATCAAGGCGTTCTACATGAAGCAGAACGACGACAGCGAGGAGCGTCGCACCGTGCAGGGAACAGACGTGCTGTTCCCGCAGATCGGTGAGATTATCGGCGGATCTGTTCGCGAGGAGAGCTATGACAAGCTGATGGCGGAGATTGACCGCCGCCAGATTCCTATGAAGGATATGTGGTGGTACTTGGACACGCGCCGCTACGGCAGTTGCCCGCACGGTGGCTTCGGTCTCGGCTTCGAGCGCCTCATCCTCTTCGTCACGGGCATGCAGAACATCCGCGACGTCATCCCCTTCCCACGCACACCGAAGACGGCCGATTTCTAAGTCGTCTGTATGCACTTCATGTTGGTGGCCAGCTGTTCCGTACTGCTGGCTCCCACCAACACACTGGTGACACCACGTTGCTGGAGAATCCATGCCAGCGCCATCTCAGCCAGCGACTCACCTCGGTCGCTGGCTTCTTTGTTCCACTTGCGTAGCTGCTCCAGCAGTTCCGGGGTCAGTGCCGAGTGTTTCAGAAAATGCTCCTTGGCCATGCGACTGTCGGCAGGCACACCGTTGAGGTAGCGGTTGGTGAGCAGTCCCTGTGCCAGCGGCGAGAAGGAGACGAATCCCACGCCCTCAGCGATGCAGAGGTCGAGCGTGCCGTTCTGTTGCGGCGCACGTTCCAGCATGTTGAGCTTGTCCTGGAACACGAGCAACGGTGTGTCGTGTGCCTTCAGATAGGCCACGGCCGTCTTCAACGCCTCCAGCGGCCAGCGGCTGATGCCGAGGTAAAGGGCTTTCCCCTGTCTCACGATGTCCACCATGGCCTGCAGCGTCTCCTCCAGCGGTGTGTTGGGGTCGAAGCGGTGGCTGTAGAACAGGTCGACATAGTCGAGGTGCATGCGCGACAGGCTCTGGTCGAGGCTCGCCATGAGGTATTTGCGCGATCCCCAGTTGCCGTAAGGCCCTGGCCACATGTCATAGCCGGCCTTGGTCGAGATGAAGAGTTCGTCGCGGTAGCGTTTGAAGTCGTCGTCCATCAGTCGCCCCAGGGTCTCTTCCGCCGAACCGTATGTCGGCCCGTAGTTGTTGGCGAGGTCGAAATGGGTGATGCCGTGGTCGAAGGCATAGTGCGTGATGGCACGGCTGCGCTCGTAGGGGTCGACACTCCCGAAGTTGTGCCAGAAGCCCAAACTGATTTTCGGCAGGAACACCCCGCTGCGTCCGCAGCGGCGGTACAGTTTCTCCGCGTCATCATAGCGCGCGGCATCAGCGGTGTAGATTTCTTTCAGTTCCATGGGTAACTTTCATTCTTTCAGTTTGTTGTATATGTCTCTCTTTATGTTCTTTACACTTTTATGAGGGAATATCGGTTGCAAAGTTACACTTTTATGAGGGAATAACCAAAGAAAACTACATTTTCATGAAGGAATAAGTAGGGTCTGCTAATTAAGTGCAAATTGTTGATATTTAACAAAATTTTGTTCAAATCCGTTTGGGATTTGTGTCTGCCGCAAGCGCAAAAGGGGAGCGTATGCTGGGTGCATGCGCTCCTGTGCTGAGGGAGGTTACCTTACGGTGAGGGTGACGGGCTCGCCACGTGCCTGGCACGCTTGGATGCGGCGCATCAGTTGGTCGAAGCAGTCGGCGCAGCCGGTCAGGACACCGCTAAGGTGGTGGCGACCTACGGCGATGCTGCCGAAGCGGAGGGCGAAGGGCCCGTTGGCAGGGCAGA
>CAVBXH010000014.1:0-36956 GCA_963599475.1 Acutalibacteraceae bacterium
AGTGAATGGACCCTTTGACTGCGATCAAGACGTCCATTCAAAAGTGAATGGACCCTTTGACTGCGATCAAGACGTCCATTCAAAAGTGAATGAACCCTTTGATCGCGATCAACGGCTATTTCCCAAAAAGAAAATCTGCAGTTTTCCCGAACAGGTCGTAGTATGCTGTTTTTGCCTCGTCTTCCTCCACGAAAGAGAAAAAGAAGGCGATTTGTTTGTCGGTTTGGAAAGAAAATTGTACCTTTGCGCCCGAAAGACGTGAGTATCACTCGGGGTTGACTGGATTAGACAGCGGGCTGAGATGGTACGTAAGCATGCGGAGCGACGACTGTAGTCTCCATAATCCCCTCGGTCAGAAATTTAATTGGCGAAAACAACTACGCTCTCGCTGCCTGATCGAAGTATAGTAGATCACTGGCTTAATTCCCCTGCCAGGCGGGGGAACGGGACATCGCTCTTCCGGATGTGGTTCCGAATCGGGGAGGTATAGCGGTGCAGAACAATCGGAAATAGTCTGTGTGACGCTCCGGCGCGCGGATGAAACGAAGGAGATAAGGTCATGATTGGTGGTCCAGGTCTTGTCATGATTCGAAAACCAAAGGCTGGAATAAGCATGTAGAAAGCGTATGGTTTCCCTGTTTGGACGAGGGTTCGAATCCCTCCAGCTCCACGCGTAATACGGCGAGAAAGCCGCTGACAATGGGTTCAGCGGCTTTCTTGTTTCTTGTCTGTCAACCTGTCGAGCAGGGATTCGCAGGCGTCTTCCAGCAGTTCCACCACGTGGTCGAAGTCGCGGTCGTCGCCGTAGTAGGGGTCGGGGATGGTGGCGCTGTCGTGGTGGCGCAGGAAATCGGCCATCAGCAACACCTTCTTCTCGTCTTCCTCCCGGCGCGCTTTGGCCTTGATGGCGCGCAGGTTGTCAAAGTCCATGCCGATGATGTAGTCGAACTGGTCGAAGTCGTCGCTGGTCAGTTGGCGGGCACGGGAGTCGAAGGTGTAGCCGTGGCGCGCTCCACAGCGCCGCATCCTGGGGTCGGGCAGGTCGCCGATGTGCCAGGAGCCGATGGCAGCAGAATCGATGAAGAAGTCGTGCGATAAGTGACGCTGGGCCACCAGATGGCGGAAGATGCCCTCGGCGGCTGGTGATCGGCAGATGTTTCCGAGGCAGACGAAAAGTATTCTCTTGGGATTCATGTTCGTTTCATTGGTTCATGTGGCGGCGTGCGCGCTGAATCTGTCGGCGGTAGACCAGGCAGGCCAGCACGAAATAGACCAGCACCTGTATCCACAGGATGTGGTATTCCGTCAGCACGTCGCTGAGCGTGCCACCCATGGAGTTCAGTCGGACGTAGGCGCGGATGCCGAACGTGGAGGGGAACAGCCACGACACGCCCTGCCAGAAGCCCGGGATGTTATACTGTGGCCACGACACACCGCTGAGGAACAGCAGCGGGACGCTGGCAAAGACAATCAAGAGCATGACATTCTCGCGGTAGCGCACCATGCACGACACGGAGATGCCGAAGAAGATGCAGGCTAAGAGGTAGGGGAACAGGATGGTCAGCAGGTCCGGCCAATGTGCCAGACACGGGAAGTCGAAGAGGCGCGGCACAACGACCGTGAGCCAGGTGGCCATGATGGCATAGACCATGAAGTAGGCCAGGGCCTTGCCTATGACGATGCGGAACGTGCCGTGGTAGTGTTGCTGGATGGGTACGAGGTCCTCGAAGCGGTTGTTCTCGCGCGCCGATCCGGCGGCAAGACCGATGCCCAAGGCCAGTGTCTGTTGCAGGATGAGGATCAACACGGCGGGCAGGATGAACGACCCGTAGCCGCCCGAGGGGTTGTAGATGGGTTGCGCGTCGTAGTCGAGCGGACGCATGAGGATTTCGTTCTCGCGCTCCGTCTGCTTGCCAGACAGTTGCACCTGTATCTCCCCGTTCATCTGCTGCGTGACAGAGACGGCGGTCATATAGGCGGCCTTGTAGGTCAGCATCGTGCTCATGTCGCAATAGACGGCCACGGCGGTCTGTTCCATGCGGTTCAACTTGTTCTGAAAGTCGCCGGGGATATAGTAGACGGCTCTGGCCACCTGTCGACCGACGAGGTTCTTGGCCTCGTCCAGGTTGGAGGCGTGGGCCACCACCTTTACGTCGGGTGTCGCGTCGCAGGATCGGATGAACTGTCGACTGGCCGAGGAATGGCACTCATCCACCACAACGACGGGCACCTCGCGCACCACCTCGTTGTTGTAGATCCAGGAGTAGAGCAGCGGATAAGCCAGCGGCACGAGGATGAAGAACATCAGCACGCCCTCGTCCTTGAACATCTGCCGCATCTCTTCCTTCCAGATGTAGCAGGCTTCCTGGATGCCTTCAAGTATGTTTCGCAGTAGGCTGTTCATGGTGCGTCAGGGGATATAGACATAGTTCAACATGGCGTTGCGGATCTTCGAGGCCACGAGTAGGGGCAACAGGGCGAAGGCAATGAGTGCCACGATGTGCAACCAGGCATCGGCCAGTGGATAGTCGTTGAAGATGCACGTCTGGTAAATCATGAAGTAATGGCGCAGGGGGAAGAGCCAGGCGAGTGCCTGCAACGGGCCGTCCATGGCCATCACGGGGAATGCCGAACCTACCATGGAGAAGCTCAACACGCCCCATAGCGAGCAGATACTCATGGACATGCGGAGCGAGGGCATCAGTCCGAAGATGAAGATGCCGAAGCCCAGCGAGGCCAGCACCTGCAGCAGGGTGAGCAGGACGATGCGTCCCGTTCCGCCGGGGTGGGGGAAGCCGAGGATGCCGTAGACATAGAAGGCGTAGGTCATGGTCAGCGTCAGGAAGATGAGCAGGTGGGGCAGGAACTTGCCGCAGAGGGCCACCCAGGCCTTCTCGCCGGCCATCTGCATCCATTCCTTGGATCGTCCGAACTTCATCTCGGTGCCGATGGCGTAGGGCGTGATGAGGAACATAAATAGCATCATCACACCCGGCACCATCATGGTGGACAGATAGACGTTATAGTCTGTAGTGGGGTTGTTGAGCGGATGGAGGTCCACCTTGATGGGCTGCAGGAAGGTCTGCGCCTGTTCGTCGGTGAAGCCCTTGGCGCGCAGCGTGGCCTGTCCGACAGCGGCGGAGGCCAGCGTGGCGATCGTCTTGAGGTCGCTGAAGAGGAGCGAACCAGCCACGACGGAGGTCTGTGTGTAGTAGAAGGAGATTTTCGGCTGTCGACTGGCCAGCAGGTCGTCCGTCGTGCCTTTGGGGATATAGAGAAAGGCGTAGATGTCGTTCTCCTGGATGGCTTTCCGCGCCTCGGCCACACTCGGATAGCGCGCCACCACCTTGGAGGTCTGGAAGGCATCCAGTCGGCGGATGATGCTGCGTGTGGTGGACGAATTGTCGAGGTCTACCACGCCCACGGGCATCTCCAGCGGTTTTCCGTCCTGCATCATCGAGGTGAAGAAGATCATCACCAGTAGCGGGAGAGCCACCATGCAGAGCAGGTAGATGTGGTTGTGGCAGATGATGCCACACTCGCGCACCGCAATCTTGTATATTTGCTGCAGTTGTTTCAAAATACTGGATTGAGAAAGATGATGTCTGCCGTTAGTCCTCGATGATGAGCGACATGCCCGGGCGGAGTCCCTCCACCGTCTGTGTCGGGCGTGCCTTCACCTCGAAGGTCTTCAGGTCGTACTTGCCGTTGGCCTTCGTGGCCTTCCATACGGCGTAGGAGCCTTGGTCTTTCATGTAGTAGACCTTCATGGGGACGGTCTTGTTGAAGGCCGGGACAAAGGCGTTGAAGGTGGCTCCGACGCTGAGTCCGTTCAACTGATCCTCGCGGACATTGAACGTGCCCCAGATGTCGCTCATGATGGAGATGGTCATGATGGGAGACCCTGTGCCCACGAGTTCGCCCACCTTGGGGTAGATGTTGCTGACCTCGCCCTCCATCTGCGCCACCTGTACGGTCTCGCTGATGTAGGAGTTGACTTCCTGCACGGCACCGCGTGCGCGACCCACGAGGGCCTGTGCGGCCTGCTTCTCCTCGCGGCGTGCACCGTTGCGTGCCATGGTGTATTGACTTTCGGCGGCCTTGGCCTGTGCTTCCATGGCCTTGTAGTTGGCAAAAGCCTCGTCGCGCTTCTGCTCGCTCATGACACCCTCATCGAAGAGCCGCTGCACGCGCTGGTAGGACTTCTGAGCGATGTCCAGTCCGGCCTTGGCCTGCTGCCACACCTGGAAAGCACCCTGTATCTGTTCTTGTCGTGCACCGTTGCGCGCCATTTCTTCCTGGGCAGCGGCGGCATCCTCGGCACTCTGTGCCTGTTCCATCTTGGCGCGCACATCAGGGGCGTCGAGGATGGCCAGCGTGTCGCCGACCTTCACATAGTCGCCCTCCTTGACGCGGATTTCGAGGATGCGCCCGGGTACTTTGCTGGACACGCGGTATTCGCTCGCCTCCACTTGTCCCTGGATGTTTTCCTTTTCATGGCTGAAGGCGAAGAAGCCGATGACTCCTACGACAACCACGACGGCGGTAAATCCGACGATGGCCAATAGCACGTTGCTATGTTGTGATTTTGCTGACATAATATCTTTCTCCTTTTATTCTTTCCTTACTTAGTATGGTTCTCTTCTCTCTTAGTTTTCCAGTGTGCCGAGGGCTTTCTGCAGGTTGGTCTGGCTGAGGCGCACGTCAATCTCGGCATCAATGCGCTGCGACTGGGCCTGCAGCCATGCGGTCTGTGCCTCCATCACGGTGGTGGACTGGATGACACCCTCGCGGAAGCCGATGTTGGCGGTGCGCAGGTTCTCCTCCGCCCGGCGCGTGCTGGCCTTCGCCAGTTTCAGCTTCTTGCTGGCCTCGTTGAGGCGGAATGAGCTTTGGTTGACCTGCAACTCAATCTTCTCCCGTGCCTCGTCCAGCTCCAGAGCGGTGATGGTGCTGGCTCCCTTGGCGGCACGCACCTTGTAGGTCACGTCGCCCCAGTTCCATACGGGCACGCGCACCAGTACGCCGATGTTCCACACGCCGCCAAACTTCCGTTCGAAGCCGTTGTACATATTGGGATTGCTGACGGCATAGCCGCCCACGATGGCCACCTGCGGCAGATTGCCGGCTTTGAGGAGCTTGACGGACTGCTCGTTCATGTCGAGCGTGTTCTTCAGCATGCGTATCTCGGGACGTTGTTCGAGGGCTACGGCCACGTCTGGCGTGCCGCTGAAGGTGCTTTGTGCAATGTCGCTGCGGTCTTCGTCGGTCAAGGTGATGGGGCTGTCCACGGGTAGTCCGCAGAGCTGTGCGAGGTACATCTTCGCGAGTGCCAGTCCGTCGTTGACCTTCGCGAGGGTCATCTCGGCCTCGTTGACCTTGACGCTGACGCTGAGTCCCTCGGAGCGTGTCGCCACGCCTTCGGCAATCATCTTCTCCACATCGCTGTCCAGCTTCTTCACGAGGTCGAGGTAGCTCTGTGCCAGCTTCTGCTTATGGCGCAGGGAGACCACCTGCCAGTAGGCTTGGTCGATGTTGTAGAGCGTGATCTGCCGTTCGGCCTCAGCACTGTTGGCGGCCAACTGTTCGCCGAGTGCTGCCAGACGATTGGTGGCGGTGATGGCTCCACCCATGTAGACGGGCTGCGTCACCATGACGGCTCCCGCCCAGATGTTGCGCGTGTCGGTATGGAAGGCATTGACGATGCCTGTTCCCGTTTGGGTGAGTGCGCCCGCAATATCGTTGATGGCGGCCGTCATCTGCTGTCCGACGTTTTCCTGTGTGAAGCCCATCTGACCGAGTTGTTGCCAGGCGCTCTGCGGGATGTACTGCAGAAGATCGTTGGCCTTGCCGCCGAGCGTGCTTGCTGCCTGCGTCCCAAGGTTGTTGAAGGTTTTCTTTTGGTCGTCGCTGAGGAGCGATATTTCACGGCTGGTGTATTCGTAGCCTGCCACTGCCGTGACACGTGGCAGTTGTTTGGTGCGGGCCGACTTGCGCACATTGGCGGCAATGTCTTGCTTGACGCGGGCCACGGCCAACTGCTTGTTGTTGTGGAGGGCCAACTGCCTGCAACTGTCGAGCGTCAGTGCCGACTGTGCACCGACGGGCAGTGCCACGCAGGTGGCCAACAGATATCCTGCTATACGTCTCATATATATACGATAGGTGTATCTACGTTGTTTTTAGTTTTCGTTTATTTTTCCAGTTCAATGGTGCGCGCACCTATCTCGTGGCCGTCGGCAATCACCTGTACACGGTAGCTGCCGGGAGTCAGCGTAGTCTTCGGTGCAAACACCTCAATCAGTTTCTCTTCACCCGTGTACTCCACGTCCTTCTTGGCGGTGCAGGCAATCTGCTGTCCCTCGAAGTCGCACTGCACACCACCGTTCATCACGTTGCCGGCAGGGGTCAGCACGCGGACATAGACGGTGCGCATGCCGTTCTGTGCCGTCACGTTGCGAGTCAGCACGAAGCGTATCTTCATCTGGGTAGATCCACCAATCTTGTGGGGATGCTTCACGCGGTCCTGCGTGCTGGAGGAGAACATCTTCTTGTAGAGCATCACGACGTCGATGTTGGCGGCGTTGAGCTGTGCGGCCACAGCCACCTTCTCCGACAGCGACATATTGTCGGAAGCCAGAGCCTGGTTCTGCCGGTTCGTGCTCGCCAGTTCTCCGCGCACGCGGTTGTTCTCGTTCATCAGTTCGGCGTTGATGCGGTTGAGCGAGTCAATCTCCATCACATAGCTGCGGAGAATGCTGCGCACGCGAGCCAGTTCCTTCTTCAGTCGCGTGATTTCTGCGGCATCGTTCGACTTCGTCTGCTTCAGTTCGGCCAAGAGCTGGCGGGTGCGCTCCTGTTCGCGCGTCAACTGCTCTACGATGGAGTCGTTGTTGATGCGCGTCTTCATCTCGTTGTATTGGTCGGCAAACTGCTGGTACTCGTTCTCCATCTCCTTCTTGTCGAGTGCCGCCAGTTCCTGCATATCCTTGTTGGCTTGTTTCTGCTGGTTGAGACTAAAAGCGAGGTAGGCCACGCCTGCAACGAGCAGGGCAATGACAACGCTTACCACTACGGTGATTACCGTTTTTCTGTTCATATCCATATCCTGTTTAGATCCGTTATTCTACTACTGCGGTGCAAAATTAAGGATTTTCCGTGAAACGGCAAAGGAAACCCGGAAAAAAGATAAAAGCGCACCCGACAGGGAAGGTGGTTACGTCGGTGACTGCCCATCCCTTTTCATTTCCCTGCCCAGCAAAATATTTTTCCCTGCCCAGCAAAAAATATTTCTCTGGGCAGGGAAAAATCCTTGTGCGTTAGTGCAGATTTCCGGTGTTGGGTCGCAGACGCTGTGTGCGACCCAACGGGTGTCAGTTGTCCTCCTGGAAGAGCGGGTCTTCGGGCATGACCATGATGGGTTTCTGGTCGTAGGCTTTGAGGAGTTCCGGGCTCACGTATTGCTTGTTGACCACGAGGCGGAACATATATTCGCGGAACCAGCGGTCGGTCATGATCAGGCAACCTTTCTGTCCCCAGCTGCTGCCCCAGGAGTTCTCCACCTTCCACTTGGTGGCCTTGCCGTCGGCATCGAGGTCTACGGCGGTGAGCGTCATGGCGTGGGTGGAGCCGCTGTCGAAGGTGGCGATGCGCTGAGCCTTGTCCATGGTGAACGTAGTGCCGAAGAGGGCAGCATAGTCGAAGTTCTCCGTATCGGCAAAGCCGCGCTTGCGGTCCAGCTGCTTGCCCACGTCGTAGCTGGAGTAGAGCTTGCGGCCGTCCTTGAGCGAGGCAATGGCCAGCTGTTCGATGTCGTCCATCGGCAGGTTCAGGTATTTCCAGTTGTGTCCGTCGTAGGTGTGGCGGTCGTATTCCACCTCATAGGTCTTGTAGTAGGGGCGGCGCGGGTCGTTCATCACCATGATAAACGTGCCGTTGATGGGGCCACCTACCACCTCGTCGTAGAACGTCTTCGGCGTGTAGTGCTTGACGGGCGTCTGTGCGCGTCCGTCCTTGTCCTTGAAAGCGTAGTCGAAAGCCTTGACGGGTTCGCCGAGAGCCAATGCGAGGATGTTGTAGATCTCTGCGAGTGCGGCAGTCTTAGCCTGTTGCACCTCAGCCGCCTTCTTCTTGTCAGCCACCATCTGGCGCAGTTTCAAGCCGTGCTCGCGGAGTTTTGACTTGAGGATGGCCGCCATGCGCGACGTGCTTTCTGCCGAATAGCTCTCGGGCTGCACGCTGCTGGGAACGAGTCCGTATTTCTCGGCCAGGTCGGCCACACCGCAGAACGTGCCGCCGTCGCCGATGGGACTGTGGAAGAAGAACTGTACGCGCTGGTCTTCAAATGGCTTCTTGGCCGTGTCAATCACGCCCTGGAGCATGAGGTTCGACTTCTCAAGCTGGTCGTAGAAGAACAGGTAGCCCTGCGAGAGCGAGATAGTCAGCGAGTCGGTGCGCTTGGCAAAGTTGCCGCGCAGCACGTTGAAGCCGCTGAACATCCAGCAGCGTCCGCTCTGTTTCTGGTCGGTGATGGACTGGCTGGGTGTCTCCACACTGAAGAACGTGTCGAGGTCGCCGGCGTTGGCCTTGTTGACGGCCAAACCATCGATGGCGTTGGCGGCCACGGCGTTCTGCAGGGCGCGGTGAACAGGGTTCTTCTGGTGTTGCTGTTCGAGTTGTTGCAGCATCTGTGCGGAGATGCCTCCTGCATTCTGCGCCTCGGCTGGGGCGGCGAGAAGCACGGCAACGGCCGTTGCCAGGACTGACGTGGCAAGGTGTCGGTGGGTTGTAGTTTTCATTGGCAAATGTTTTCCTTTAGTGATTATTTCGTGCAAAGGTACGGATTTTTTTTGTATTTTCCCGAAAAAGCCGTACCTTTGTGCTTCCATTCACAGATTTAAGCAAGCAATTATGGGAAAGATCATACTGACGGGCGACCGCCCGACTGGAAAACTGCATCTGGGACATTATGTAGGTTCTCTGCGCCGGCGCGTGGAACTGCAGAACGAAGGCGACTTCGACCGGATGTTCGTATTCATGGCCGACGTACAGGCCCTCACCGACAATGCCGACAACCCCGAGAAGATCCGGCAGAACATCATCGAGGTGGCCCTCGACTACCTCTCCGCTGGGCTCGACCCCGCGAAATGCACCCTGTTCATCCAGAGCCAGATACCCGAGTTGGCCGAGCTGACCACCTACCTGATGAACCTCATTAGCGTGAGCCGCGTGCAGCGCAACCCCACCGTGAAGACGGAAATCAAGATGCGCAACTTCGAGGCCAACATTCCCTTGGGTTTCTTCTGCTATCCTGTCAGCCAGGCCGCCGACATCACCCTCTTCAAGGCCACCACCGTGCCGGCCGGCGAAGACCAGGAACCCATGCTGGAAGTGACGCGCGAACTGGTGCGCCGCTTCAACCAAACCTATGCTCCCGTGCTCGTGGAGCCGGAAATCATGTTGCCCGAGAATGCCACGGCGCGCCGCCTGCCCGGCACGGACGGCAAGGAGAAGATGTCGAAGTCGCTGGGCAACTGCATCTACCTGAGCGACTCTGCTGCCGAGGTGTGGAAAAAGGTGAAGAAGATGTCGAACGGCGAGCCGCGCATGAGCATGGACGAACCCGGACACTTGGAGGGCAACGCCGTCTTTACCTATCTCGAAGCCTTCAGCACCGACGCTGACTTTGCGGCGTTCTGGCCGGAGTACCACAATCTGGAGGAACTGAAGGCCGCATACGTGAAGGGCGGCATCGGCGACGGTCTGACCAAGAAGTTCCTCAACAGCGTGCTCAACCAGTTTATGGAACCCATCCGCCAGCGCCGCCACGAGTTCGAACAGGACATTCCCGAAATCTACAACATCCTGAAGAAGGGCACGGAACAGGCGCGCGAGGTGGCCGCACAGACCATGGACGAGGTGCGCTCCGCCATGCAAATCAACTATTTCGACGACGTGGAACTGATTCGCCAACAGTCCGAACGCTACAAGAAATGATCAAGTACTACCTGACGCTCCTGTGCATGGTGTTCACCATCGGACTCCATGCACAGGAGACACCTAATGCGCGGCAGGCACGGCGGATGTTCGATGAGGCTTACCGCATGGTCTATGGGCCGCAGGGCTCCCGGTTGACCTATAGTGTCAACATCATCGGACTCTACAAGACGCAGGGAACCATCTGGACCAAAGGGAAGAAGAGCAAGTATGTGGAAGACCGCTACATGGCGTGGACCAATGCGGCGACCTACACCCGTGTGGACCGGAAGAAGAAGACCGTCACGATATTCAATGTCGACGATACGTCGCGCGACAAGTATGCGTCCAAGTTCACCTTCCTGCCCGACAACTATACCTATCATATTGCCAGCGACAAGCGCGGCTACATCATCACGCTGAAGGCCAAGAAGGGCGTGAAGGGCATCAAGGAGGCCGCCGTGCTCCTCGACCACCACACGCGCTATCCGCTCAGCATCCGCGTGAAGGTGGGATTCTTCCATACCACCATCAAAATCTCCAATTTCAAGACGGGCGACATCAGCGACCAGACTTTTGTATTCCCCCGTCAGCAGTACAGCGACTACGAAATCATCGACAACAGAACATCAGCGAGAAGATAACCCCGAAGAGCCATGAGAATAGATATTATCAGTGTGTTGCCCGAGATGATAGAGGGCTTTGTCCACGAGAGCATCCTGGCGCGTGCCGAGAAGAAGGGACTGGCAGAAATCCGCCTGCACAACCTGCGCGACTACACGCTCGACAAGTGGCGGCGTGTGGACGACTATCCCTATGGTGGTTCGGCGGGCATGGTCATGCAGTGTGAACCCATTGACCGCTGCATCACGGCGTTGAAGGCGGAGCGCGACTACGACGAGGTTATCTTTACCTCGCCAGACGGTGAACCGTTCAACCAGCATGTGGCCAACGACCTGTCGATGAAGGGCAACCTAATTATCCTCTGTGGCCACTACAAGGGCATTGACCAGCGCGTGCGCGACCATCTTATCACGCGTGAAATCTCCATCGGCGACTATGTGTTGACGGGCGGTGAGCTGGCGGCTGCCATCATTGCCGATGCCGTGGTGCGCGTAGTGCCCGGCGTAATCGGCGACGAGCAGAGCGCGCTGTCCGACTGCTTCCAGGACGACCTGCTGGCTGCCCCCATCTATACGCGGCCGGCCGACTATAAAGGGTGGAAGGTGCCCGAAATCCTGTTGAGCGGCAACGAGGGCAAGATACGGGAATGGGAACTGGAACAGGCACTGGAGCGCACGCGGCGTCTCCGTCCCGACCTGTTGGGCGAGTAAGATTACCCCAACTGCTCCTGACGGATGAAACGCTCGCCGAGTGCGAATCCTTCCTCATAGAGACGTTCCAGCTTCTCAATGTCGCGCGTTACACGGCCAACCTCCAAGGGACGTTCCGGTCGGATGACCATAATCTCGCCCCAGTCCTCCATCCGTTCTATCAGTTCCAGCTGACGGTTGTATTCCGCCACACGGTGGCTCAGTGCCACGCGCAGGCGAGGGTAGTGCGGATAGACAAAATGCGGCATCTTCAGGTCGCGCTCCGACGAGCGGTAACCCCGGTTGCGCGTCAGCACCACCACATTCTCCGTATGTCCCGTGTCCATGGAGCGCACGATAGGGATGCTGTCCACGATGCCTCCGTCGAGCATGGGAATGCCGTCCACCTCCGTCACCTGCGCCACGAAGGGCAGCGACGAGCTGGCCTTGACAATCTGGATGAGCCGCTTGCGGTCGTAGCGTTCGGAGAGATACTCAGCGCGCCCCGTCCGGCAGTTCGTCGTGACAGCCTCAAACACCGCCGGATTGCGCGTGTAGGCCTCATAGTCGTAGGGCAACAACTCGTTGGGAAAACGGTCGTACAGCAGTTCTGAGTCGAAGATGGAACCGTCCAGTATCAGGTTCTTGAGCGAGATGTAGCCGTACTTCTTCAGCATGTCGATGTTGGAATAGCGCGCCCGGCGTGCCTGACGGCTCATGTACGACAGACCGTTGCACGCCCCAGCTGACACAGCCACGACATAGGGAAACCACACCTCATACTTCATGAAGGCATCCAGCACGCCACAGGTAAACACGCCGCGCATCCCGCCGCCTTCCAGTACCAGTCCAGTCTCTTTGGTAATCTTCATCCGTTTCTCCTTGCTTGTGTTGTTGTTTTCCGGATGCAAATGTACGGTTTTTCGGGCGAACAGGCAAATTACGGCCGTGAAGAATTGGTTTCTGCACCGAAAAAAGTGCATTTGACGTTCCCGATTGTTGAAAGAATGGGCCTGTTCGTTGAATAAAGTTGCACGTGTCGGAGGGATTGATTACCTTTGCAACAGAATTGTAATCCTGTAGAACATAAAAATCTGAAAAGTTATGAAGCGATTGACAGTATTCAGGCATACGGCACAAGGCGTGCTGTTCCTGCTTGTCGCCATGGTCACATGGGGATGTGTTTCAGATCCCGACTGGTTTGACGACGAAGACTACGACAATGGAAATTCCGACAATGGAAACACTGACGGCGGTAGTTCTGGCACCGTCACGACGTATGACGGTTTCATCGGTGACCTAACCGCGCTCGACATTGCCATCGACAAGACGGCACTGGAGGAGACAGAGACCGCTCCCACGTCGGGCGATGAGGCTGAGGACTATCTGGAGAACAATACCTTCACCAACGAGATAGGCATTGCCTTCAACGGCACTTCGGCCACTGTGTCGGGAAGTGTGGATGGCGTGGACGTCACCGCGAACGGTGCTGACGTGGTCGTCAACTCCTCGGTTAAGAATGTCTGCTACACGGTGAGTGGAACGACCACGGACGGCTTTCTCAAAATCTACAGCGACAAGAAGTTTGAACTGAAGCTGAACGGGGTGAGCATCACCAATCCCGACGGTGCGGCCATCAACATACAGAGCAAGAAGCGCGGCTACATCGTCTTGGCCGACGGAACGGAGAATACCTTGACTGATGGCACCAAGTACAGCGATGCAACAGACGACGAGGACATGAAAGCCTGCTTCTTCAGCGAAGGCAAGATGCTGTTCTCCGGCAAGGGTACGCTCAACGTGTACGGCAACTGCAAGGCGGGCATTCGCAGCGACGACTACATCCTGTTCCGTCCGGGCAACAATGTCTATGTGAAGGCCACGGCCGGCAACGCCATCAAGGCCAACGATGCCCTATATATAAAAGGTGGCGTCCTCAACGTGGAGGTCTCCGCGGCTGCCAGCAAAGGACTGAGCAGTGACGGACTGATACAGATAGACGGTGGCAGAACCACAGCAATCACCACCGGAACGGGCGAATACGACTCCGACGAGCAGGACGTGAGCGGATGCGCCGGTGTGAAGGCGGACAGCATCTTCGTGATGAACGGCGGCGCGCTCTACTGCAAGAGCACGGGAGCAGGCGGAAAGGGCATCAGCACCGACCAGACGCTGACCGTCAACGACGGAACCATCAAGGTGGTCACCACAGGTAAACAGTATACTTACGGCAACCTCGACACCTCGGCCAAGGGCATCAAGAGCGACGAGGCGATGTACCTGAAGGGCGGCACCATCATGGTGCGCTGCACGGGCGGTGAAGGCTCGGAAGGTATCGAGAGTAAGAGCACTATGGACATCTCGGGCGGAACGATTATGGCCTACTGCTACGACGACGCCATCAACTCGTCGAAGGCGATGACCATCAGCGGCGGCCAGATCTTTGCCATGGGCACCAATAATGACGGCATCGACTCCAACGCGACGCTGACTATCAGCGGTGGTGTGGTCATTGCCTGCGGCACTACCATCCCCGAGGGTGGCTTCGACTGTGACGAAAACACGTTTGCCGTGACGGGCGGAACGCTGATAGGCATCGGCGGCACCACCTCCACGCCGACGACGAGTGCCACCTCGCAGCCTGTCATCGTGCTCGGCGGTAGCAGCATCTCTGCCGGGCAGTACCTGACCTTGGCCGATGCCGACGGCACGAACGTCCTCGCCTTCAACGTACCGCGCGACTACTCCACACAGGGCTACACCTTCGTGGTCAGTGCGCCCGGAATGAGCAAGGGCAGTACCTACAGCATCACCTCTGGCGCTGCAGTGGAAAGTAGCACGAACTTCTGCGGCTACTGTGCCGGTGCAACGGTAAGCGGTGGCACGCAGTTGGCCAGTCTCACCCTCTCGTCCATGGTGACCTCGTACAACTACAGTGGAGGTCAAGGCGGTGGTGGCAATCAGCCTGGCGGTGGCAACCAGCCCGGTGGCGGCGGTCGCCCAGGAATGTAGTTGAACACAATCCCTCTAACGCTATGAATGAAATCATCTCACGCTTTGCCCCCATCACTCTGGAGGAGATGGCATCCATACGGCTCATGAACCGCACCGACACGAAGTTTGTCACTTCGGTCGGTCGGCTCTGGCAACTCCTGCAGGCTGCCGAGGGAGCGTATCGCATCCAGGAGATTGACGGCAAGCGCAATATGTCCTATGCCACGGTGTATTTCGACACCGATGACTACCAGTTCTATCACGCCCACCACGACGGACACGCTAACCGGCAGAAGGTGCGCATCCGCTCGTATGTGGACAGCGACAAGAGCTATCTGGAGGTCAAGACGAAGGATAACCACGGCAAGACCCACAAGAGTCGCATCCCTGCCGTCAGTCTGCATAGCGGCGCAGCAGACGACTTCCTGCGCCAGCAAATCACGGTGGCACCGGACCGGCTGGGTGCGAAGATGGCCAACAGCTTCCACCGCATCACGCTCGTCAACCGCGACAAGACGGAGCGGCTCACCATCGATACGGACCTGGCGTTTGTCAATATCGCGACACGCGAGCGGTTTGCCCTGTCCAACGTGGCCATCATCGAACTGAAACGCGACGGGCGGCGACCGTCGCCGATACTGGACATGCTCCGTGAGCTACGGATTCACCCCTGCGGATTCAGTAAGTATTGCATGGGCGAGGCACTCACCAACCCCTCCTTGCAGAAGAACAGGATGAAGCAACGGGTGCGGCAGGTCATGAAAATCAATGCCGACAGTATCCCCTCATAGACCCCAAATAGATTTACCAGACAAATACCAAAATCAGTATGCAATCATTTCTTACATTCAACCTGGAGGACATCTTCCTGATGCTGGCGGAGTTTGCCGTCAATACCATCGTGGTGTGGTTCATCGTCCATTTCCTCTACTTTCCCAAGAGTCGCCGTCGCGACTATTACTTCACGTTCATGCTCATCAGCGTCAGCGTCTTCTTCCTCATCTATCTGTTGGGTGGCGTGAAGATACACATCGGTTTCGCCCTCGGACTGTTCGCCATCTTTGGCATCATCCGATACCGCACGGAGTCCATGCCGGTGCGTGAGATGACGTATCTCTTCGTCATCATCGCTCTGTCGGTGGTCAACGCGCTGGCATCGGTGCCGACCATGGGCGAGGTGATCTTCATGAACCTGCTGTTCGTCGGGGCTATTGCCGCGTTCGAGCGCATCAAGGTGAAGGGAACCATGGCCACCAAGCTGGTGCAGTACGACCGCATTGAACTCATCAAACCCGAGAACCGCCAACAGCTCATCAGTGACCTGCAGGATCGCACGGGACTGGATGTCGTGTGTGTGGAGGTGGGCGGCATCGACTTCCTCCGCGACATGGCGGTATTGAAAATCTACTATCGCGGCAATGGGCTCTCAACGATTGGCAACCTGTTGAAGGTGAACCGGGAGGAGATGTGCACGATGCAGCGCACCTGCGTCCTCGTGGCCTTGTTAGGACTGTTTGCCACGGTCGGCTACGCGCAACAGTCTGACTTTGGCGTTTGGGCCACAGTAGGTGCTGATAAGAAGCTCAGCAAGCAGTGGTCCCTTGCCGGAGAACTTGGTTTGCGCACCCGCGACAACTCCAAGAGCATGGATCGCTATCATCTGGGACTGGAGGCGGACTATAAGCCTTGGAAGTTCCTGAAGATGACGGTGGGATATAATTTTCTGTACGACAACCGCCCCGACAAGGTGACCTATCACAAGGACGGTACGGTCAACAAGGTTACGTCTGCCTACTGGTGGCCGCGCCACCGCGTCTTGCTGGGTGTCACTGGCAGCTACAGTATAGGCAATTTGGACCTGTCGCTCCGCGAGATGTACCAGTACACGTACCGCCCGAAGGCCTCCGACAAGAAGTATGACACCGACACGGAGGAGTGGGAGGATGTGCAGAGCAAGAGCCAGCACCAGTTGCGATCGCGCTTCCAGCTGGCTTACAACGTCGGAAAATCACCGTTCAAGCCCTTCGGCAGTGTGGAGATGTACCATGGCGAGGGCGGACTGCAGAAAACCCGCTACACCCTCGGCACCGATTTCTCGCTGTCCAAGCACCACAGCCTGAAGCTCTACTACCGCTATCAGGACTTGCGTGTGAACGATGACGACGACCTGGACCTACACGTGTTGGGCATCGGCTATAAGTACAAGTTCTAAGCGTTCGGACAATAGAAGATGATGTACGGGCAGAAGAAGTCGGAGCTGGTGTTCTATCTGGTGCTGTGGGCAACCCTCTATGCAGCATCGGCTATGTCTATCTATCTCGGGAAGATCAGTTCGCAGGCCACCGCGTTCGACTGGCAGGGACTGCTCAGCGCATGGGGCTTGCTCTCGATGTTCTTCATCGCCTTCTGCATCCATAATTTCCTGATCGCACCGCAGCTGGTCTATAGTGACCGCAGCTGGCTGTATGGCATCCTGACCTCCCTGCTCGTCGTGGCTTTCATGGGCTATCAGATGATGGGGCGACCCGGTATGTCCGACGAACCACGGCCACCAAAACCGAGCGCAGAGGGACGGATGATGGAACGGCCACCGTTGCCTGCGGCGGACAATCGAATGCCAGTCATGGACGACCGAATGCCAGCGATGGATGACCGGATGCCTCTGGCGGACGATAGGGTGCCTCCCGAGTTGCCGAAGGAAGAAAAGAAGATGAAGCACGAAGACCCGCCGAGTGCGTTTGGCGGAAAGGACACTGTGGCCTTCGTCATCGTCTGCCTACTGATAGGACTCAACATTGGCGTGAAGTATTATTTCAAGTCGCTCGATGATCGGAAGCGGATGAAAGACTTGGAGCGGGAAAACCTAAACCGGCAACTGGAATATCTGAAATACCAGATTAGTCCGCATTTCTTCATGAATACGCTCAACAACATCCACGCCCTCGTAGACATCAACCCAGAGCAGGCGAAATACACCATTGAGGTGCTCTCCAAGTTGATGCGCTACGTGCTCTATGAGGGCAACCAGACAATGGCACCGTTGCAGAAGGAGCTGGACTTCATCGGACACTACGTGGACTTGATGCGCATCCGCTATACGGATAAGGTGAGGATTACGGTGTCGCAGCCTTCGGACGTGCCGGATGTGCAGGTGCCGCTACTCCTCTTCACCATCTTTGTCGAGAACGCCTTCAAACATGGGGTGAGCTACCGGCAGGAGTCGTTTATCGAGGTGGCGGTCAGTGTGGACGAGGCGGCACAGGAAATTGTCTTCTGCTGCAACAACAGCCGCAAGCCCGAGCAGGACGACGGACATGGCGGCGTAGGACTGAAGAATGCTGTCAGACGGCTGCAACTCATCTACGGTGATAACTATCACCTCAATACCGACATTACCGACCAGGAGTACCGCCTCGTGTTGCGGTTTCCTATCATTTATAGTTCCGAGAAGATATGATTAGATGTTTAGCGATAGACGACGAGCCGCTTGCCCTTCAGCAACTGACGGCTTACATGGAGAAAGTACCGTTCTTCGAGGTGGTGGGCAGTTGCCAGAGTGCACTGGAGGCCATCCCGTTGCTGGACGAACAGGCGATCGATGCCATCTTTATCGACATCAATATGCCGGATCTCAACGGACTGGACTTTGTCAAGTCGTTGCAGGACCCACCACTGGTGGTCATCACGACGGCCTACCAGGAGTTTGCCTTGGAGGGCTTCAAGATAGAGGCCATCGACTACCTACTGAAGCCATTCGGCATGAGTGATGTGCTGCGCGCTGCCGACAAGGTGAAGAAACGGTACGACTTGTTGCATACGGCCAGCGTCGCGGCAGTGGACAAGGACGATGCTCTCTTCCTAAAGACGGAATATAAGGTGGTGCGCATCCTGGTTCGTGACATTGTCTATGTAGAGGGCATGGCGGAGTATCTGCGCATCCATCTCTCCACTGCCGACAGACCGCTGACGGTGCTGCTGAGCATGAAGAAGATGGAGGAACGGTTGGCCGACTTCGACTTCATGCGTGTCCATAAGTCGTATGTGGTCAATCTCCATCATATCACGGAGATTAACCGGAGCAGAATTGTCTTGGACAACGGAAAAGATGTCCCGATAGGCGACAGCTACCGGGACAGGTTAAACAGTTATATCAGTGGGAAGTTCCTGGGGAAATGACCGGAACTTCCTACTGCAGTGTTTTACAGCGGATATTCGTCGAAGGCGTAGAGCACCGTCGACAGGTAACGCTCGCCCGTGTCGGGCAGTAGCGTGACGATGGTCTTGCCGGCATTCTCCGGGCGTTTGGCCAGTAGCGTGGCAGCATAGGCGGCAGCCCCTGAGGAAATGCCCACCAGCACACCGTCCTGTTGAGCCAGTTCGCGGCCTGCGCGTATGGCATCATCGTTGTCGATGTCCAGCACCTCGTCTATCAGTGACCCGTCGTAGGTCTTCGGCACGAAGCCGGCACCGATACCCTGAATCTTGTGCGGACCGCTTTGTCCGCCGTTGAGGACGGGTGAGGAAAGAGGTTCCACCGCCACTATCTGAATCTGCGGATTCTGCTCCTTGAGGTATTTGGCAATGCCACTGATGGTGCCTCCTGTACCTACACCAGCCACGAAGATGTCTATCTTGCCGTCGGTGTCCTTCCAGATTTCGGGGCCGGTCGTGGCGTAGTGGCGGGCAGGGTTGGCGGGGTTCTCAAACTGCTGGAGGATGACGCTGCCGGGGATGCTGTCGCGCAGTTGCTCGGCCGCCTTGATGGCTCCTGCCATGCCGTCCTTGCCGCTGGTCAGTCTCACTTCCGCCCCGTAGGCCTTCACCAGGTTGCGGCGTTCGATGCTCATGGTCTCGGGCATGGTGAGAATCAGTTTGTAGCCTTTCACGGCCGACACCAAGGCCAGTCCCACACCCGTGTTGCCGCTGGTCGGTTCGATGATGGTGGCACCAGGCTGAAGCAGTCCTTTCTGTTCGGCATCTTCAATCATAGCCAGTGCGATGCGGTCTTTCACGCTTCCGCCGGGATTGAAGAACTCCACCTTGGCGATGATGGGTTTCTGCAGTCCTTGGGAGGCTGAGTACTTGGTAAGCTCCAGCAGTGGAGTGTGACCAATCAGTTCGGTCAGTTGTTTTGCAATCTTTGTCATTGGGTATTCCTTTCTTCGATGTTCGGGTTTAAATGTGGTCAAAAGCCTGTGCGAGGTCGTCGATGATGTCGTCGATGTGCTCCGTTCCGATACTCAGACGGACGGTGCTGGGCGTGATGTGCTGCTGGGCCAGTTCCTCGGGCGACATCTGGGAGTGGGTGGTGGTATAGGGGTGGATGACCAGGCTCTTCACGTCAGCCACATTGGCCAGCAGCGAGAAGATCTGCAGCGAGTCGATGAACTTCCAGGCATCGTGCTCGTCGCCCTTGATCTCGAAGGTGAAGATGCTGCCGCCGCCGTTGGGGAAGTAGCGGGTGTAGAGGGCATGGTCGGGATGGGAGGGCAGGGACGGATGGTTGACCTTGCTCACCTTGGGATGGTGGCTGAGGAAGTCCACGACTTTCAGCGCGTTCTCCACATGGCGCTCCACGCGCAGGCTCAGGGTCTCCAGTCCCTGCAACAGGATGAAGGCGTTGAAGGGTGAGATGGTGGCACCGGTGTCGCGCAGGATGACGGCACGGATGCGCGTCACGAAGGCGGCAGCGCCGGCCACGTCGGCAAAGACGGCACCGTGGTAGGAGGGATCGGGCTTGGCCAGTGTGGGGAATTGGTCAGCATTGGCTTTCCAGTCGAACGTGCCACCGTCCACGATGACACCGCCCAGACTGGAACCGTGGCCGCCGATGAACTTCGTGGCGGAGTGAACCACGATGTCGGCACCGTGTTCGATAGGGCGGATGAGATAGGGCGTTCCGAAGGTGTTGTCGATGATGAGTGGGATATGGTGGCGATGGGCCACTTCGGCCACACCCTCAATATTGGTGACATCGGCATTGGGATTGCCGAAGGTCTCGGCATAGACGGCCTTGGTATTGGGCTGGATGGCTGCTTCGAGGGCTTCCAGGTCGTTGACATTAACGATGGTGTTGCTGATGCCCTGCGTGGAGAGCGTGTGGGTGATGAGGTTGAACGACCCGCCATAGAGGTTGTCGGCAGCCACGATGTGGTCGCCGTTCTGCAGGATGTTCTGCAGGGCGTAGGTCACGGCAGCGGCACCGCTGGCCACGGCCAGTCCGGCCACACCGCCTTCCAGTGCAGCCACGCGGTCTTCAAACACACCTTGCGTCGAGTTGGTCAGTCGTCCGTAGATGTTGCCGGCATCGCGCAGGCCGAAGCGGTCGGCGGCGTGCTGCGAGTTGCGGAAGACGTATGAAGTGGTTTGGTAGATGGGCACGGCACGCGCATCGGTGGTGGGGTCGGGCTGTTCCTGTCCAACATGCAGTTGGAGGGTTTCGAAGTGGAGTTTCTTTGGATTCATAATGTATTGTTTTTAATGGGTAAACGGTTTGTTTTTCTTTCTCGTATGATACATACGTATATTGACGATGCAAAGGTACGGCGGAATTCTGAAACCCGAAATACCCTATATGGGGCATTTTGCATACCATATTTGTGGTATTGTGGGAAAGATTGTGTACCTTTGTAAGAGAAATGGACAACAAACAAGGGCCAACGGTGAATGTTGGCGAGGATTTCTACCGCCAACTGGAGCAAGCCTGTGACGGTTCGCTGGACAGGGCCATCCGGCAGGATCTCCTGCGGGACGTGTTCCGTCGCGTTGTCGATCAGGGTACTGCCGACAGCCGGATTGCCTTTGCGGGCGCGTTCGCCAAGCTGGACTATTGCATCAAGACCCATCAGATTCCGCATCGGGTGGCTTCGCTCATACATCGGACACGCAAGGAACTGTTTCCCGAGTATAACCGGACGAGCGTGCTGGACGGTGCGGATCTTGCGGCGGCCTTCCCCCATCATCTCAAGGCCACGGCATTGCTGGTCTATCACGTCATGGGGAAGCAGCCGTTGCCGGCATCGTTGCAGCGGCATTTCCCCATGGCCGACCGACAGGCGGAGTGGGGACGGTTTGACGAGAACGTGGTGCGTGCCGTCGTGGAGCGTTGGGACTGCGACTTCATCTGGGCCACTGAGGAGGAAAATAACACCACGCTGCTGGTCTGCTACGGCAGCGACAACAAAATGCTTACGCGCGACGGTCTGGCCGACTGGAGCTATCTGGCCGATGTGTTGTGGGAGGGTGCGCAACTCAATCTGGTGCGTCTCCGCAAGGACGACCGCGCCGACTATTGGTGTCCCGAGCTCATCATCCTCGAACCCGACTATCTGGTCAATGTCACCAGTATCGCCAGTTGCTTCACCACCTATGCCGAATCGGAGGAGGTTTACCTCATCAACAAAATCAAACCGCAGGCCAACACGCTCGCCATCCATTTGGGAAATCTGTCCGGACGGATGCTCGACGATGTGGTGCACGGACGGTCGGTGCCGGTGGAGGAGAGTGTCCGGGAGTATGTCAAGGACAATGTGCTGGACATGATAACCTGCAGCGAGGTGTGCCAACGCTTCCCGGCCTTCGTGGACAGCGCGGCGGTGCAGCAAAGGAACATCGGGCAACTGATTGGCCATGACCTGCCGCAGGTCATCGGCGACTATGCGTGCCGCGACGTGATGCTTGAGCCTTCGTTCTTCAGCGATGTGCTCGGCATACAGGGACGTCTGGATATGCTCTATGAGAAGGACGAGACCGCAACCATCGTGGAGCAGAAATCGGGCAAGGGGGAGTTTGTGGGCTACAACACGCCGGGCTATGACCCCGATGTGCCGCGCGCCCGCGAGAGCCATGTCGTGCAGATCGTCCTCTACCGCGCCCTCTTCCAGTATCAGTTCAACAGATACGCCGAGCAGATGCGCCATCTGATGCTCCTCTATTCGAAATACGAGAAAGGGCTGCTACTGGTAGCTCCGCGCCCCGACCTGCTGTTGCGCGCCATCCAGGTGCGCAACAGGATTGCGTGGTCGGAAATCCAGTATGCCAAGGAGGGCATGGACTGCCTGGCGCAACTCACGCCCGACAGTCTGAACCGCAAGCAGGCTGCAGGGCGGCTGTGGGAAAACTATACGCGGCCGGAACTGGCATCCCTCCTTGATCCCATCCAACGCGCCACGCCGCTGGAGCGATCCTATTATCTGCGCTTCATGCGCTTCATCGCCAACGAGACATTGCTGGCTAAGGTGGGTAACCGCGAGAAGGAGGACTCGGGATTTGCCACCATCTGGCATGCTACGCTGGACGACAAGAAGGCGGCGGGGAATATCTATGACGGCCTACGGTTGGAACGGTTGGAGCGGAACGAAAAGGGCATAGACCGTGTCGTGCTGCGGTTTGAGACGACAGAAGCAGCGGACACCACCAACTTCCGCACCGGCGACATCGTCATCCTGTACCCCTACCGAAAAGGGCAGGTGCCGGATGCCTGTCGGCAGATGGTCATCCGTGCCGGCATCGAACACCTTGCCGAGGACGGCATCGTCATCCGACTTCGCTTTGCCCAGAGCGAAGGACTCTTTGATCGCTATCGGGACTGTCTGTGGGCGGTAGAGCACGATTTGTTCGAGTCGTCGTCCCACGCACTGTACGGCAGTATGCACAGTTTCCTGTCGGCCACGCGACAGCGCCGCGATCTGTTGCTCCTGCAACGCCCACCGACGGTGGATGCTACCCAGAGACTGAAGGGCAGCTACGGCGACTTCAACACCTTGGTGCTGCGAGCCAAGCAGGCGCGCGACCTCTTCTTGATTATCGGACCGCCGGGTACGGGAAAGACCTCCTTCGGACTGGTCAATCTGCTGCGGGAGGAACTGCTGGAACAGGATGGTAGCGTACTGCTGTTGTCGTACACCAATCGGGCGGTAGACGAGATTTGTAGTAAGTTGGTGGAACTGCGCCAAGAGGATGCGTCGTTCGACTTCATCCGTATCGGTGCTGAACTCTCCTGCGCCGAGGCGTACCGCGACTATCTGCTCTGCAACAGGGTGAAGGCGAAACAGGGGGCGGGCAATGCCGTCAAGCGACTGATAGCGGCCACGCGAGTGTTTTGCGGAACGACGGCGGCCTTGAATGCCCATATGTCCATCTTCGCCCTCAAGCGGTTCTCGCTGGCCATTGTCGATGAGGCTTCGCAGATACTTGAACCGCATCTGATCGGGTTGCTCAGTGCCCACCATGGTGCGCAGGAGGCTATTGCACGCTGCGTCCTGATAGGCGACCACAAGCAGTTGCCTGCCGTCGTGCAACAGTCGGCAGACGAATCGGTGGTCAGCGACCCTTTGCTGAACGGTATCGGACTCACCGACTGCCGCCACTCGCTGTTTGAGCGGCTGCTGGCTCACTTCAAAACGTCTGAAGGCTATGACCCGCGCTTTGTCTATATGTTGACGCGGCAGGGGCGCATGCACCGCGACATTGCCGAGTTTCCCAACCGGGCCTTCTATGGTGGACGGCTCGACGTGGTGCCGCTGGGTCATCAGTTGCTGCCGCATCAGGAGACGAAAAGTCAACACGGCATCGCCCGGATGCTGACCGCCCACCGTGTTGCCTTTGTCGCCGCGCCGCGCCCGCAACTGTCGCCCTCGGCCAAGACCAACGGCATCGAGGCGGAGATGATTGCCGCCACGGTGCTGCAGGTGTATCAAATGGCGGGGAAGTCTTTTAACCCCGATACGACCGTAGGAGTTATCGTGCCCTACCGAAATCAGATCGCGACGGTGCGCCACGCCCTCGACCGGTATGGCGTTCCCGTGTTGCACGGGATTACCATTGATACCGTGGAACGCTATCAGGGCAGCCAGCGCGACTGCATCGTCTATGGCTTCACGGTGCATCAGCCGTACCAGTTGAAGTTTCTGACCAACAATGTCTTTGCGGAGGACGGCATGCTGATTGACCGTAAGCTCAACGTGGCCATGACGCGGGCACGCCTGAACCTCGTTTTGATGGGTAATCCTGCCCTGCTCAGCCAGAACCAGACGTTCCATGAGTTGATGGCGTTCGTGCGGAGCAAGGGTGGCTATCTGGACGTGTCGCCGGAGGACTATTGTCTCGGGCGTTTCTGACGGTGACGGATGCCGAAAAAAAGGCGGCTGCCTTTCCCACGAGGGGAGGCAGCCGCCCTGACTATAATATGAGGAAAATGTTGAATCTGTATTATGCCCAAGGATTCTCGGTGGGATAGGGCAGGGACTTGGGCTGGTTGTAAGCGATGTCCTTGATGCCGAGATACTTGAACACCTCGAAGAGAGTCTTGCCGACGTGGTCGAAGGCCACGGCTCCGTGGTGAGGATAGCCCTTTTGGATGAGGACGTGGCGATAGAAACGACCCATCTCGCGGATGGCGAAGATGCCGATGCCGCCGAACGAGCGTGTGGGCACGTCGAGCACCTCACCCTCGGCGATGTAGCTGCGGAGGTTGCCCTCGGAGTCGCACTGCAGGCGATAGAAGGTGATGGGGCTGGCGGCAATGTCGCCTTCCAGGGTGCCGCGTGTGAAGTCGGGCGTACCGCCGTTCTCCAACAGACGGTTCTGGATGAGCTGGAACTTGATGGCGCGGTTGGCGCACATCTTGCACTGGGGCGTGTTGCCGCAGTGGAAGCCCATGAACGTGTCGGTCAACTTATAGTCGTATTTCTTCACGATGTCCTCGTCGTAGATGTACTGGGGCACGGAGTTGTTGATGTCGAGCAGCGTCACGGTGTCGTCGGAAGCGCACATGCCGATGTATTCGGAGAGCGCACCGTAGATGTCCACCTCGCAGGCCACGGGAATGCCGCGGCTGGCCAGGCGACTGTTGACGTAGCAAGGCTCGAAACCGAACTGGCTGGGGAAGGCTGGCCAGCACTTGTCGGCAAAGGCCACATACTGGCGCGAACCCTTGTGGTTCTCTGCCCAGTCAAGCAGGGTCAGCTCAAACTGTGCCATGCGGCGACTCAGGTCGGCATAGTAGCGGCCTTCACCCATTTCCTTGGCCATATCCTCGCAGACGCTGTCGATGCGCGGGTCGTTCTCGTGTTCCTTGTAAGATACGAGCAGGTCAAGCTCAGAGTTCTCCTCAATCTCCACGCCCAATTCGTAGAGGCCCTTGATGGGGGCGTTGCAGGCAAAGAAGTCCTGTGGACGGGGACCGAAGGTGATGATCTTCAAGCCCTTCAGACCGATGATGGTGCGTGCCACGGGCACGAAGTCGGCCATCATCTTGGCTACTTCCTCTGCCGTGCCTACGGGGTACTCGGGGATGTAGCCCTTCAAGTGGCGCATACCGAGGTTGTAGGAGCAGTTGAGCATGCCGCAGTAGGCATCGCCACGACCATTGATCATGTCGCCGTCGCCCTCTGCTGCAGCCACGAACATACACGGGCCGTCAAAGTGCTTGGCAATCAAGGTCTCGGGAGTCTCCGGGCCGAAGTTGCCGAGGAACACGACAAGGGCGTTGCAGCCGGCGGTCTTGACGGCCTCAAGGGCTTTGAGCATATCTTGTTCGTTCTCGACCGTGGTCGGGCAGTTGAAAACGTCGCCTTTGTAGGCTTTCACGATGTTCTCACGGCGCTGGGTGGACAGCGCAATGGGGAAACAGTCACGGCTGACGGCTACGATGCCGAGCTTGACTTGGGGAATGTTGTTGCTTGTCATAATGAATTTGTTGGTTTTAGTTAATTTGTTGTTTTACGAGATACAAAAGTACACAATTATTTGATAACAACACGCAATTTAAGAAATTTTATAGTTAAAAAAATGAGGATTCCGAGAAGAAGGTAGATGAACAGGGTCTGCCATGCATCCAACGGTTGGAAGTCAAGGTGGCTGTAAGGGATGGTGCTGACCTGCTGCAGCAGTCCGTTCATGGCGTGTACAACGAAGGAGAGTACCGCGACACCCATGAGCGACAACCCCGTCCACCAACTCGTGGCCAGTGCCAGTAGGGTGAGGTAGATGGTCAGCGTCGCCAGGGGAATGACGAAGTAGTTGGCCAGCAGGGCACAGGGGTTGAACACCCCGAAATGGTAGGCGGCGAGCGGAGCGGTGCCTATCTGTGCTTCCAGTGAGATGACGGTGATGCCCCAGAACCATTTCGCCGCACGGTGAGACTGTAGCCATGGGGCGAGGTCGACATTCCGCAGTAGTGCGTTGCCCAGTAGGATGGAGAACACGGCGGCATACGACAGTTGGAAGCTCACGTCATAGATCGACAGCGGATTGACCAGTAGCATGATGATGGCGGTGAGGGACAGGGTGTTGATGGAGGCGGAATCGCGGTAGCCCACGGAGAGCATGGCGTAGACGGAAATCATGAAGGCCGAGCGTGTCACGCTGGGCGACAGTCCCACCAGCAGCGCATAAGCCCACAGCGTAGCCACGATGACGGCCTGCGACAGCAGTTCCACCCGCCGCCAGCTCATCAACAGGTGAATGATGAAATAGATGATGGCGAGGTGCATGCCGCTGAGGGCAAGGATGTGGGACACTCCCGTCTGGATGTAGGTAGCCCGCACCTCAGGGACGAGGACGGAACGGTCGCCGAGGGTCATGGCTTTCACCACGCCCTCCGTTGCTGGGTCAAGATGCCACTGTCGGATGTGGCTGAGCAGGGCGTGGCGGTAGACCATGAAGCGCAGTCGCATCCGTTCCGTGCGCGAGAGGTTGCTGAGGCTGATGGTCTTCCAGTTCCAGTCGCCCAAGCGGACATAGGCTGTGCCAGAGAATCCCCGGCTGGCCATGAAGCGCCGGTAGTCGAAGGTGTGGGTGAAGCTGGACTTGGAGGGAAAGTTCTGGATGTCGCGGATGCGGACGGTCAGTAGCAGACCATCCCCTACGGTGATTGCCCGGCTGTCGTTGCTCTTGACGATGTGGCAGCGCACCTTCCGCTGGAAATCCGTCAGCAGGACATCGACGGTCATGGTGTTGGCCTTCTCGATGGGTTCGTCCACCACCACGGCGTTCCATGCCACTGGGACTTCGGGCCACTGGACGCTCGCACGGTTGTCGTGGTGGATGCGCAGGAGGATGCCGAACAACAGTGTGCACACCAGAATGGCGGTGGTCTGCCATCGGGGATGGCGGCGGAGAAACAAGGTCGCGGTGATCACGACAGCCAGAGCGGCAGCCACGGCCATCCAACCCTCCGTCCGTTCGCCGACGACGATGCCGACCATCAAGGCGATGGCCACGGGGAGAAAGGGTGCGTCTATCCGTAACATCAATGGGCTGCAATCTGTTGTTGGTGTTGCAAATTTACGCCATCTTTCCCGTTTTCCCAAATTTCTGTATAGTATTGACGGGGAAAAAGGAAAAAAAACGGGGAAAAGGATGGTTTTCTGAAAAAAAATAGAGACCTTTGTAGACAGAAACCGATTATAAACAACAAATATTATTAACTATTGTATTATGTCAAGCAGGTATCTATTAGGTTTCGACGTGGGCAGTTCTTCTGTCAAGGCGTCGTTGGTAAATGCCGACACAGGGAAGTGTGCGGCCACGGCTTTCTATCCAGAGAAGGAAGCTCCCATCACAGCCGTCAAGGCCGGTTGGGCTGAGCAGGAACCACAGATGTGGTGGAACAATGCCAAGTTGAGTTTGAAGAAGATCATGGCCGACGCCCAGGTGAAGGGTGAGGACATCAAGGCCATCGGCATCTCTTACCAGATGCACGGTCTGGTGTGTGTGGACAAGGAGCTGCAACCCCTGCGCCCCTCCATTATCTGGTGCGACTCGCGAGCCGTCCCTTACGGCGATAAGGCGTTCCGCCATCTCGGTGCAGAGCAGTGCCTGGGACATCTACTGAACTCGCCCGGCAATTTTACGGCCGCCAAACTGGCGTGGGTGAAGGAGAACGAGCCGGAACTCTACGCGCGTATCTATAAGGTGATGTTGCCCGGCGACTATATCGCCATGCGCCTGTCGGGCGTTCCCAACACCACGATCAGCGGACTGAGCGAGGGTATGTTCTGGGACTTCAAGAACAACAGTGTGGCAGATTTCCTGTTGCAATATTACGGCTTCGACAAGTCGCTCATCAGCGACATCGTACCGACCTTCGGCATCCAGAGTGAGGTTTCGGCCGAGGCTGCCGCCGAGACGGGACTGAAGGCAGGTACGCCCATTACCTACCGTGCCGGCGACCAGCCCAACAATGCGCTGTCGCTGAATGTGTTCAATCCCGGTGAGATTGCCTCCACAGCTGGCACGTCGGGTGTGGTCTATGGCGTACTCGGCAGTGTTAACTACGACAAGCTGAGTCGTGTAAACACTTTCGCACACGTCAACCACAGCGACGGGCAGACTCGTTTGGGCGTGCTGCTGTGCATCAATGGCACGGGCATCCTGAACGCCTGGGTTCACCGCAACATCATACCCGATATGAGCTATGCAGAGATGAATGCTTTCGCTGCATCGGTGCCCATCGGCAGTGAGGGCGTGACGGTGATTCCCTTTGGCAATGGTGCAGAACGTGTGCTGGAGAATCGGGAAATCGGATGCTCCATCCATGGACTGAACTTCAACAAGCACGACCGGGCTCATCTGGTGCGCGCCGCGCAGGAGGGCATCGTCTTCTCCTTCTGCTATGGTATGGAGGTCATGCAGCAGATGGGCATGGACATCCGCAAGATCCACGCCGGCAAGGCCAATATGTTCCTCAGTCCCCTGTTCCGCGACACGCTGGCAGGCGTGAGTGGCGGCACGATAGAGCTGTACGACACCGACGGGTCTGTCGGCGCAGCCAAGGGTGCAGGCATTGGTGCTGGCATCTATAAAGACCACGACGAGGCATTCGCCACGCTCGACAAGTTGCAGGTCATTGAGCCGGACGAGGCGCACCGTTCGGAATACCTTGCAGCCTATGCCCGTTGGAAGGAGACACTGAAGGAGAAGGTGGGATAAGCTGATAGGGCTGATTCTCATGGATTTCCTTCGCCCTTCTGGCCTATAGGGGTTTGGTGCTTAGGAAACAAGAAGAAATGGTATGGAGTGGATAAGTTTCATTCTATACCATTTTTTTCGATTGCAGTGCGCTAACTATCACAACGGTATCATCATCCTTCCGCAATGCCGAGAAGCTGGGCATTGCAACCAAACACGAAGTGGACGGAGATACAGAGCTGCATCAGCAGCAGATAGAAGAGAACACAGGGCAAGACCCGGCGGAGACCGTCCAGCAGTGCCTCGTAGACCTGGGAAACGCTACGGAAACGCTCCATCACCGCACCGTAGAGCACGGAGGAGGTGGCCATGGCAAAGGCCAGCACGGGCAATAGGCTGGAGGCAAAGGGCGAAGGGAACAAATGGCCCGTGGCACTCAATAGAACTGCGTGCGGCGGGACGACCAGCAACAAGATTACCACGACAGCACCTGCCAACAGACCACCACCCATCAGCAGGGCGCGCCGCTCGCGGTAAGTGCCGCCATAGTGTAGTACGCCACAGCGATGGAGACAGCCATAGGCTATCCCTAACAGGAGGATGTCCACCAGTAGCGACGAGGCCAGCGCATCGGAGAAATGACCGAAGAACCAGCGCAGTCCCTCGCCCGACAGCAGCGATCGCACCGCGTCACTGGGGAATGCCGCGCTCCAGATCCACGAGAAGAGAATCAGCGCCACCTCGGCCACAGCCAGGGCTGCAGCCACGCCAGCCACAATAGTTCGTCTATTCCGCATCGGCTTCAAGGTTGTCGAGGTCGAGGATGCGCAACTCCAAAGCTCTTACCACCAGACGGGTGGCATTGACACTCTCGCCCTCAGGGAAGAGTTTACGCACGAGTTCGTTCTGCCGTTTCTCTAAACTCTTCACGCCGAAGGGCATCCCGCGGAGATTCGTGATCTGCTCCTTGGTGTAGCCGAGAGCCAGATGGCGCAGGAAACGTTCGTCATACTCGTCAATCTCGTAGTTGACCAATGCCTCTTGCCGCGCCAGCTGCATGGTGACGGCCTGCTTGAAGCGTTCCACAATCTTCCGGAGGATCGGTTCGTTGAAGACGAGTTGCTTGCCTTCCATCACCGCCCCTACGTCAGCCCGCGTCAGCAACTCGCCACTCTTGAGGATGATGCCGTCCGCTCCGGCGTCGAGCGCGTCGACCCAGAGTTTCTCGTTCAGAATCTCACCCGTGAAGATGAGCACCTTCACACCCTTGTACGTCTGCTTGGTCTGTCGGCAGATTTCCACCCCGACAGTCGTAGATCCACCCAGTCCGAGGTCGAGCAGCACGAGGTCGGGCTGTTGCTGCCGGATGAGCCGCCAATAGTCGGCCTCGTTGCCTGCCGTGCCGATAATCTCGGCCTCGGGAATATCGTTCCGGACGATGCCCTCGGTGCCCTTAAGCTCCAGCGGCACGTCTTCCACGATGATGAGTTTAAAGTTTTCCATATTTCGGTAATGTTAGTTTCACACAAGTCTGTCCGTCCGCCGTCTCCGCCCAGATGCCGCAGCCGCGCAGGTTGGTGGCTTCGCCATGGTCGCGCACGATTTGTCGGCAGATCAGGTAGGGGATGTTCGACGGCGAGGAGGGCGTAAAGAGGGTCTCGGCCTCAGCGGCGGTGAGCTGCATCTGCGGCAGTGTGACGGTGAAGAGCCAGTAGCGCGCATCCTTTTCCTCCACAGCCACCTCACTGTCCTTTCCCACCAACGTCTGCCACAGCACGTTCAGTGCATGACGGTCGCCCAGCACCCGATGGCCGAAACAGTCGACGGCGGTCAGATGGAGGTGGAAGCGTTCCACCTGCCGAAGTGCCTGCCCACTGAGCGTGCCATAGAGTTCCCGGTAGTAGCCAGCCACCTCGGCCAGGTTCTCCTGGTCACCCGCCGCGGCCAACTGGCGGATGCGGTCGGGGTAATACATCGTCTCGTGCTTCAGTGCCGACAGGCAGTTGTCGAGCACGGCATTGGCCACATACAGGTTATTGCGCTCCAGTTCTGCACGCCGCAGATCGTCCTCCGCCAGTTCAATGTCGGTGCGTTGTTGCTTCTCCCGGTCAAACCGTCGGTAGAGGCGATGACGGTAGTACTGCATATAATAGGCGGGCACGATGAGTGCGAGGATGATGACGAGCAGGATGACGGCAATCCGTTTGTTGGACTGAGACTGCTGCATCTTCCGACAGTAGTCGCCCAAGGTGTTGTCAGCCGAGAGCTCCTTGTAGAGTTGGGTGTAGGCTTTGTTGTTGTAGGCGTAGAGCTGCCAGTCGTGGAGCGCGAGGGCGGCCACGGCACTCTCGTTGCGGATGTCGAGAATCACCTGATAGTTGACCTTGACACTGTCGTGCAGCCATGCAATCTCGGGCGGCGAGGCCGTTCTTCCGTCCATCAGTGTCATGAGCAGGCGGCGGTCTTTGCGCTGGTCCAGATACTGCCGGTTGAGGTATTTCATACACGAGTCGGCAAACGCTAAGGTGCGCCCGTATGTGCCGTTGATATTGGAGAAATAGGCCGAGTCTGCAAAGATGTGCGCCTTGCTGCGATTGTCAGCCGCATGGACCGACAGACCACTCCATGCACCCAGCAGCAACAGCACCACCGTGCGCAGCAGTCCCTTGGGCAGTCGGAAGGCAAAGCGGCTGCCCACTCCAACCCGGCTCTCCGCCGTCAGCGTGCAGACACTGAAGATGCGGCTGAGCTTGCGGTATTTCTCGATGATGCCCTTGCAGTTCATTAGTCCAAAGCCATGGGATCGTTGTCCGCCTGCCGACGTGCCACACGGGTCTGCCACTGGCTTGGCATCGAAGAGGTGGTCCAGTGTGTACGGGTCCATGCCCCTGCCCGTGTCAGCCACCACCACCTCCACACAGGCATCCGTCTCGCAGGCGCTCACCGTCACCCTTCCTCCTCGGTCCGTAAACTTTCGGGCGTTGTCAGCCAGCGTGTTCAGCATAAAGAGGGTCAGCACCCGGTCGGCCTTGACCACGGCATCGGTCGGCAAGACCTCAAGGGTCACCTGCTTCATGGCAAAGCCAGTACGGCTATGCGCCACGATGTCGAAAAGCTCCTGCAACCGGAAACTCTCGATGTGGAGATTCAGCGTGCCTTGACGCAACTGAATCCACTGCGTCAGCACGTCGTTGTAGACATTGATTTGGGTGGCCAGCTCTTGGATGTAGGACAGGCGTTCCCGTCGGATTTTCTGTTCGTCCTGCCGCCCATCGGCGGACTGCTGGCCATGGAAGGCCGGTGCGCGGTTCAGGCGTTTCACCTCATGGAGGATGCGGTCGATGAGCGGCGTAATGCTGACGACAAGCGCCACCTTGGCGCGCTGTTCCAGATACTGCTTCTCGTTGCGCTCCACACCCATCTGGACTTCCGCCACGGCCTCGCGTTTCTGCTCCAGCAGGTCTTCCAGCTGCGTGTCTTGCTTCTGTCGCCGGTTCAGGCGGTTGAACAGCCACAGCAGGAAGAGGAGCAGGACAATGGCTACCAGCACTGCCGCTATCATCACGTTGAGCTGCACGGCCACTGTTTCGTAGCGGGCTGCGCGGGCTTCCAGTTCGCGGTCTTGCCGCGTGCGCTCCTGAATGTCGATGTAGATGTTGCGGTTATAGTCGCTCGAAGGCTTGTCGTCGAGGGCTGCGTAGACCACGCTCAACTGCTCGCGGATGCTGGCCACGAGGTCTGGTGCTTGGTTGATGCGTTTGTCGGCCAAGGCTTGATAGAGGTGGGGCAGGGCGCGGCGGTCGTCTCCCACGGCATGGTAGCACGTGGCCAGCGTGCGGTGTGCACCGGCAATTTGGTAGACATCGCCAAACTGCCGAAACAGCGTCAGCGCCTCCTCGGCCAGTTGCAGGTCGTTCTCCCGTTCGGCCAGTGCTTCTTTCGCGTTGGCCTCAAAATAGGGATAGTGGCAACGCTCCGCCATGGAGACGCAACGGTAAAGGTTCTCCGCCTCCTCGTTGGCAATATCTTCTGCCGTGCCGTTGATGATGACGCCACCCGAACCGATGTTGTAGAGGTAGTTGAGATACTGTGCCGTGTCGCGCCGCACCTCGTCTTCATTGACCTGTTGGATGGCCTCAGCGGCCTGCCGTTCCAGTCCGACATAATAGTAATAGGTGGAATTGACAATGGCCAATTCACTCTCGGCGTAAATCATGCGCTGGGCGTCACGTGGCGACAGTGAGGCGCGCTCCTCATTGATGCGCCGCAGACTGCCGAGGGCACGCTCGCGGTGTTCATAAAACTCCCGGTTGCGGGATCGTCGCTGACAGAGGCGCATCAGCTGTACCTCGGCCACGAGCTGTTCTATCTGGTTGTCGGTCAAGGCGACAACCTCCGTCAACTGGCGTTCCGCCCGTGCATAGTCCATACGGACAATGCTGGCGAAAGCCAAGTTATTAAGAGCCTCGGCCTTCCCGTCGCTGTCGTGCTGTGCCAGCTGGAGTGCCTGTCGGGCATAGTGTTCCACCGAATCGACCGAACGATAATGGGCTGCATAAGCCTTGTCGTTGAGCCTTTGCACCTCAGCGTGCGGCGGAGCCTGACAGGAGCACGCCATTGCCACGAGCAACAGCAGCGACGGGAAAGCACGCGTCACGGTCATGCGCGGGCTGCGGCAATGTAGCCCAGTGCTTCCTTGCACTTGTCGGTCACATACTGCCAGTCGCCGGCCTTCACCTTGTCAGAGGGGAAGAGCTTCGAACCCATTCCCACGCAGTAGACACCAGCCTTGAACCATGCCGTGAGATTGTCGGCCTCGGGAGCTACGCCACCCGTCACCATAATCTTTGCCCATGGCATCGGGGCTTTCAGACCCTTAATCATCTTCGGCCCTACCACATCGCCGGGGAACACCTTGGTCAGGTCGCAGCCCATCTCCTGGGCTTTCCCGATTTCGCTGACGGTCATACAGCCCGGGCAGTAAGGCACGAGGCGACGGTTGCACACGGGTGCAATGTCGGGGTTGAACAGCGGGCCAACCACGAAGTTGGCACCCAACTGCAGATACAGTCCTGCCGTGGGAGCGTCCACCACCGAACCGACACCAAGCGCCAGTTCCGGGCACTCCTTGTCGGCCCACTTCACGAGCTCACCGAATATCTCATGGGCAAAGTCGCCGCGGTTGGTAAACTCAAATGCGCGGACACCGCCCTCGTAGCAGGCCTTCACCACATTCTTGCACACCTCCAGGTCTTTGTTGTAGAACACGGGCACCATTCCCGTATCGCCGATTTTCTTCAGTACGGCAATCTTGTCAAACTTACTCATATTGCTTGTCGTTTTTTGTTGTCCGAATGAATTAACGCTGCACACGGCCGTTGGCGTTGCCGCCAGCCAGAGCTTCCACCTCTTCGGTGCTCACCAGGTTGAAGTCGCCGTTGACGGTGTGTTTCAAGGCTGATGCGGCCACAGCAAACTCCAAAGCCTCGCCCTGGGCCTTCTTCGTGAGCAGACCGTGGATCAGACCACCCGAGAACGAGTCGCCACCACCCACGCGGTCGATGATGGGGTTAATCTCATAACGCTTCGACTGGTAGAACTCCTTACCGTCGTAAATCAGGGCTTTCCAGCCGTTGAAGGTAGCGGAGTACGACTCGCGCAGTGTCGACACCACATATTTGAAGCCGAACGTCTCCTTCATCTGCTTGAAGATGGTCTCGTAGCCCGAAGCATCGGTCTTTCCACCCTCCACGTCAGCGTCGGGCTTGAAGCCGAGACAGAGTTCTGCATCTTCCTCGTTGCCGATGCACACGTCCACATACTTCATCAGCGGGCGCATGATGGAGATGGCCTTCTCGGAAGTCCAGAGCTTCTTGCGGAAGTTCAGGTCTACCGACACGGTCACACCGTGACGCTTGGCAGCTTCACAGGCCAGACGCGTCAGTTCCGCAGCCTTGTCGGAGATGGCAGGGGTAATGCCCGACCAGTGGAACCACTGTGCTCCCTCCATAATCTTGTCAAAATCGAAATCGGAAGGATCGGCCTCGGCAATGGCACTATTGGCGCGGTCGTAGATGACCTTCGAGGGGCGCATGGATGCACCAGTCTCAGCATAGTAGAGACCCACACGGTTTCCGCCGCGAGCCACATACTCGGTGTTCACACCGTAGCGGCGCAGTGCGTTGACGGCAATCTGGCCAATCTCGTGCTTGGGCAATTTGCTGACGAAATAGGCATCATGGCCATAGTTGGCCACGGAGATGGCCACATTGGCCTCACCACCACCGGGGATGATGCGGAATGACTCACTCTGGATGAAACGGTCGTTACCGTTGGGAGACAGGCGAAGCATGATTTCGCCCAGTGTTACGATTTTTGCCATTTGTTTTAGTAATTTTGTGATTCTTGCTGTTGATGATTTCTTTGCAAAAGTACATATTATATTTCAAACGTCCAAATTCTATCCCGTTTTTTTCGCTACCGACAAACTTTCCGCCAGTTTGCAGATTGCCAACCCGTTTTTCATATCACTCCTTGTCCAAATCGTCAAACGGCAATTCATTATTGAACCTGTCGAAATCCGACTGGTACAGTCTATCCTGGATTACACGATATTTCTCAAACTCCGACTCGGCAAACATCTTGGCATATTCGGCAGACACCGTTCCTGCGTCAGGCAGGACGGCATCACCGCCAGCTTCAAGGATGATGTCTATTCGTTTAGCCCAGTCTTCCATGGTCATCGGGATGTGTCGCTTGGCCATGCGCTCTGCCAAGTCGAGTATGGAGTTGACAAGCCTTCCCATGTCTTCCAGTTCTGCCTGTTTCAGATAGTTTTTGGCAATGCTCACATCGGGCTTCACGATCTTCCCGCTGGGAGCATTCTCCCAAGAGGTCAGTCCCATGTGTTCCTTTTCGGCATTGGCCCGTTCTACGATGAGTTCCGCTGCCGTATGTCCATGTACGGCATAGTGCACCTTGTTCTGCACTTTCTTGAAAAATAGGCGTGTAGTCGGGGCTTCCTTATTGTAGTCGATGGCAGTGGCGTAGATGTCGGTGAGTTTCTGATAGAACCTGCGTTCGCTCAGCCGTATCTCACGTATCTCCGCCAACAGATGTTCAAAGTAGTCCTCTCCGATAAACGATCCGTTCTCCATGCGCTTCTTGTCTATGAGATAGCCCCGAAGCGAGAATTGCCGGATGACATAGGTACACCACTGGCGGAACTGCGTGGCACGGATGGAGTTGACACGATAACCAACGGAAATGATGGCATCGAGGTTATAGAATTTCGTAAGATAGTTCTTCCCGTCAGCGGCAGTTGCCGAGTTTTTCTCGGTAACTGAATCTTCAACAAGTTCTCCGCTCTTGAATATGTTCTTTAGATGCAGTCCGATGTTATCTGTTGAGCAGTCAAAAAGTTGTGCCATAGCCTTTTGCGTAGCCCATACAGTCTCACCTTTATATAGCACTTGTATGCCTTGCTCCTTGCCTTCCGCCACAAAAGTCAGGAACTCCGCCGTACTGTTTCGTATTTCAAATTTCTTTGCCATAATTGTTCCTCTTTATGGGGTTATACATTGCGGTATATGTAATGTGTAAAAAATAACTTAATGATTTAAATCTTATCGATTATCACGCATTTATCAAGCTCATCGAATGTTGTATCAATGAACGTATAGTTTGCCATTTTACTCGTGTCCACAGGCTGATAGCAAGGGTATTGCCTACGCACAAAACGCAGCTCGAACGCCAGTCGAA
>CAVBXH010000015.1:0-36408 GCA_963599475.1 Acutalibacteraceae bacterium
GTTGTATTTTGTCCTATTATCTCTGAAAATCGTGGCATAAAAGTCACTTTTTGCTTATTTCGGGTACAAAGTTACAAAAAAATATCTAATTTTGCAGCGGAAATGAACGTTAATTCTTTTAATAAAAACAAAAGAGACGGAAAAAGTCGGAGGTCTGAGGGCTGTAACTCGAGTGTTTGCCACTTGGAGTTTGCAGAATAAAGGCAAAGAAAGGATGTACAACAAGAAAAAAGAGAGCGAATACTTATGAGTTTTATCAGCGAATTTAAGGAGTTTGCCATGAAGGGCAACGTGCTGGACATGGCTGTCGGTGTCATCATCGGTGGTGCGTTCGGAAAGATTGTTTCGAGTCTGGTCGACAACGTACTGATGCCTGTCATCGGGGTGTTGACGGGCGGCGTGGACTTCACAGCCTTGTCAGTCAAGGTGATTGATGCCGAGGTCAAGTACGGTATGTTCGTGCAGAATGTCATCGACTTTCTGATTATCGCCTTCTGCATCTTCCTAATGCTCAAGGCAGTTAACCGGTTCAACCGCAAGAAGGAACAGCCCAAACAGCCTGCCGCTCCGGCCGGTCCGACGCAGGAGGAACTGCTGGCTGAGATCCGCGATCTGCTCAAGAACAAGTAAGCCGAGAGGGGGTATATTATATTAATAAGGTGACACCGGCCACGGTGTTGCCCCCATTTATTGTTTTTAGAATAATGATAAAAACATTGGATTTCAGGCCGAAGTTCCTGTCGGCCATTGCACATTACGACAAAAAGACGTTTGCCGCCGACGCGATGGCGGGAGTGATTGTAGGCATTGTGGCACTTCCATTGGCCATTGCCTTTGGCATTGCCAGTGGCGTGTCGCCGGAGAAGGGCATCATCACGGCTATTGTGGCCGGACTGTGTTGCTCGCTGTTCGGTGGCAGCAAGGTGCAGATAGGCGGTCCTACCGGTGCCTTCATCATCATCGTCTATGGCATCATCCAGCAGTATGGCATGCAGGGACTGACCATTGCCACGCTGATGGCCGGAGTGTTCTTGATTCTGCTGGGTGTCCTCCGGCTGGGCACCATCATCAAGTATATCCCTTATCCCATCGTGGTGGGTTTCACCAGCGGTATTGCCGTCACCATCTTCACCACGCAGGTGAAGGATCTGTTGGGCATGCAGCTGGATGCCGTGCCTGCCGACTTCGTGGAGAAATGGGCGGTCTATCTGTCCAACCTCGGTAGCATCGACCTCTGGAGCACCGTGATGGGTGTGGCCAGCGTGGTCATCATCGCCCTTACGCCACGCTTCAGCAAGAAGGTGCCGGGTTCGCTGGTGGCCATCATCGTTATCACCGTGGTGGCGTTGCTACTCAAGCAGTATGCTGGCATCACCTCCATCGAAACCATCGGTGACCGTTTTAGCATCCATTCCGAACTGCCCGAGGCTACGATGCCTGCCCTGTCGTGGGAGACTGTCAAGGGACTGGTAGGGCCGGCGGTGACCATTGCCGTGCTGGGCGCCATCGAGTCGCTGCTGTCTGCCACGGTGGCCGACGGTGTCATCGGCGACCATCACAACTCCAATACCGAGTTGATCGGCCAGGGACTGGCCAATATCGCCTCGCCCCTCTTCGGCGGCATCCCTGCCACGGGAGCCATTGCCCGCACAATGACCAACATCAACAATGGCGGGCGCACCCCTGTGGCTGGCATTGTCCATGCCGTGGTGCTGTTGCTCATCTTCCTGTTCCTCATGCCGCTGGCGCAGTATATCCCCATGGCCTGTCTGGCCGGTGTGCTGGTTGTGGTGTCGTACAACATGAGTGGCTGGCGGTCGTTCCTCGCCATGCTGCGCAACCCGAAGAGCGATGTCACCGTCCTGTTGCTGACGTTCTTCCTGACCATCGTCTTCGACCTGACGGTTGCCATTGAGTTCGGACTTATCTGCGCCTGCCTGCTGTTCATGAAGCGCGTGTCGGAGGTGACCGACGTGACGGCTATCTATGACGAGATAGACCTCAACGAGGATGCCGACATGGAACGGGGCGACCTCGTCCACCTAACGATTCCCGAAGGGGTGGAGGTGTATGAAATCAACGGTCCTTATTTCTTCGGGGCCGGCAACCGCTTCGAGGACATCATGTCGAGCTACAACGACCGTCCGAAGGTGCGCATCATCCGTATGCGCAAGGTGCCGTTCATCGATTCTACGGGACTACACAACTTAGAGAACATGTGTCTGATGAGTCAAAAGGAGGGCATCACCATCGTGCTGTCCGGGGTAAATAAAAAGGTCGATGCGGTGCTGCGCCGTAACGGTTTCGAGAAACTGTTGGGCAAAGAGAATATCTGCAACCACATCGACCTTGCATTGGCTCGCGCCAATGAAATCCTTTCTTCAGCGGAGCAACGCTGAAGGGAGGATTACTCCCATTCAATCGTTGCGGGCGGTTTGGACGAGATGTCGTAGCAGACGCGGTTCACGCCCTTCACCTTATTGATGATTTCCGTGGAAACCCCGGCCATGAAGTCGTAGGGTAGGTGTGCCCAGTCGGCCGTCATGGCATCGGTGGAGGTCACTGCACGCAGGGCTACGGGATGCTCATAGGTGCGCTCGTCGCCCATCACGCCCACGGAACGCACCGTGGCCAGCAGTACCGCACCGGCCTGCCATACCTGGTCGTAGAGCGACACTTCTATCTCGCCGTCGGTCATTGCGGCAGGCACGCCGGCGGCCAGCACGCGGCGTGCTTCGTCGCCGGAAAGCTTCACCTTGTAGTTGCGCAGTCCCTGGATGAAGATGTCGTCGGCCTCCTGCAGGATGTGTACGCGTTCGGGCGTGATGTCGCCCAGGATGCGCACGGCCAGTCCGGGACCGGGGAAGGGGTGGCGCGTAATCAAATGCTCCGGCATGCCCAGCGAGCGTCCCACGCGGCGCACCTCGTCCTTGAAGAGCCATTTTAGCGGTTCGCAGAGCGAGAGGTGCATCTCTTCGGGCAGTCCGCCCACGTTGTGGTGGCTCTTGATGACCTTTCCCGTGATGTTGAGCGACTCGATGCGGTCAGGGTAGATGGTGCCCTGGGCGAGCCATTTGGCATCGGTGATTTTCTTGGCTTCCGCGTTGAACACCTCGACGAAGTCGCGCCCGATAATCTTGCGCTTCTTCTCTGGCTCGGTCACGCCGGCCAAGTCGGCAAAGAACTTGGCACTGGCATCCACGCCAATCACGTTCAGTCCGAGCACCTTATAGTCTTCCATCACCTGCTTGAACTCGTTCTTGCGGAGCATGCCATGGTCCACGAAGATACAGGTCAGTTGGTTGCCGATGGCGCGGTTCAGCAGCACGGCAGCCACGCTGGAGTCCACGCCGCCGGAGAGTCCGAGAATGACGCGGTCGCTGCCAATCTGTTCCTTCAGTTCCCGCACCGTTGTCTCGATGTAGTTGTCGGCACTCCAGTCCTGCCGCCCTCCGCAGATGTCCACCACGAAGTTGCGGAGCAGCAGCGTGCCCTGCGTGGAGTGGAACACCTCGGGGTGGAACTGCACACCCATCACGGGCTGGTGGCCGGCATACGCCCCCATCAGCGTGGCATCGGGACAGTAGTAGGCCGCGTTCTCGACAGTGCCCGTAGAGGCTACCACCTTTGCCCCGGTGGGAATGGCGGTGATGGTGTCGCCGTGGCTCATCCATACCTGGGAGTGGTCGTCGAAGCCGTGGAAGAGCGGACTGTCCTTGTCGATGGTGGACAGGTTCTGCCGACCGTATTCGCGGCTGCCTGCCGGTTCCACGTTGCCGCCGTTGTTGTAGGCAATGAACTGTGCCCCGTAGCAGATACCGAGTACCGGAAGTCGTCCGACAAAGGCGGTGAGGTCTACTTTGAAGGCTTCGGGGTCATAGACGCTGTAGGGGCTGCCTGCGAGAATGACACCGATGACCTCTTTGTCGTCCTGCGGAAACTTGTTGTAGGGCAGGATTTCGCAGAAGGTGTCGAGCTCGCGCAGACGGCGCGCGATGAGCTGCGTGGTCTGGCTTCCGAAGTCGAGGATAATGATTTTCTGTTGCATACCGTATTTATGTGTTGTTGATGATAAATTGCGCTGCTTCGTCCAGCGACTGGAGCTTGCCCACGTCGAGCACGTGGAGGTCGGGCTTCACGCATCCGCGGAGGCGCGCCCGGTGGCACACGTCGAGATAGAAGTCGATGATGCCGAACCGATCGGGAAAGTCTTCCATCAGTGGGAACAGGCGGGGCGAGAAGAAGTGGATGCCCGAGAAGGCGTACCGCTGGAGCGGCTTGCCGCTGGGTGACAGTTCCGCTTGGCGGACGCTGTCGTAGGGGCTCCGGATCTCGCCGGTCTCGATGTTCTTCCATCCCATCAGCCGCATGTCCTCGTCGAACAGCAGGTAGCGCTTGGTCGTGCGCTGGCTGACCAGTAATACGGCATCGTCCTCCGCACCGTGCTGCCGGGCGAACCAGTCGTAGTTGACGTTGTCGAGGATGTCCACGTTGTGGATGAGGATGGGCGACTGCCTGTCGTCGAAACAGACCGCTGCCTTTTTCAGTCCGCCCCCGGTGTCGAGCAGCGCGTCGCGCTCGTCGCTGATGCGCACCATCGGGGCGTAGTCCTGCCCAGCCACGTGGTCTTCAATCATCTGTGCGAAGTGGTGCACGTTGACGACAAAGTGGCGGTAGCCCTGTGCCGTCAGCCGGCGGATGATGATATCCAGCAGCGGCACGCCGCCCACAGGCACTAGTGCCTTGGGCATCGTGTCGGTTAGGGGCTTCAGGCGCGTGCCTAACCCCGCTGCGAATATCATGGCCTGCTTCATGCGTTATTTCATGTTTACTGCAATCGTCTTCAGGTCGCGGTCGGCACTCGATGTGCCCACCATCAACTCATAGCGTCCGGGCACCACGCGCATCGTGTTGCTCTTCTCGTCCCAGCCTTCGAAGCGTTCGCGCGGCAACGGAATCTTCACCGTCTGCTGCTCGCCAGCCTTAAGACTGACGCGGCTGTAGGCGCGCAGAGTCTTGATGGGCCCTTCGGTGTCTGCCGTGCGGCGCAGGTACACCTGCACCACCTCGGTGCCGTCCGTCGCGCCCGTGTTCTTCACTGTCACCGTCACCGTGCCGTTCTTGTATTGTGGCCGTCCCACCTCAAAGGTTGTGTAGCTCAGACCGTAGCCGAAAGGGTAGAGAGGCGTGCCCTTAAAGTAGCGGTAGGTGCGTCCCGTCATGCGGTAGTCGAGGAAGTCGGGCAGGTCGTCCGTGCTGCGGTAGAAGGTGATGGGGAGCTTGCCCGAGGGGTTCACCACGCCGGTCAGAATCTCCGCCATGGCCTCGCCGCCCCGTTCGCCGCCGTACCATCCCTGTACGATGGCGGCGCAGAGCGGTTCTTCCTCAGCCAGCGTCATAGCACCGCCCGAGCAGTTGATGAACACCACGCGCTTGCCAGCCTTGTGTAGCAGTGCCAGTACGCGGCGTTGTACGGCCGGCAGGTTGATGTCGGTGCGGTCGCCGCCCTTGAAGCCCGGATCGCTCACCTTCATCTCTTCGCCCTCTACGCGGGGCGAGATGCCGCCTGCGAAAATGACGGTCTCAGCATCACCCACCTCGGCGAGAATTTCTGCGTCGGTCGGCGTGTATTTCTTGCAGATGTCAAACTGCATGGCGGCCATGCCGCTTTCTTGTACATAGTCTATCTGGATGCGGTAGTGCTGTCCGGCCTTCACCTGAATCTGTGGGGCGGCCTCCTGGATGCGGTGGCGCGCCTTCCAGATGTTGACCAGTGTGTCGCCGTTGACCATGACGCGCACCTTGTCGTCAGCCCCGACGCGCAGGCTGAGCGTCTCGTCCTTCTCGGCGATGAAGGTGCCGTCGTAGCGTGCCGAGAACTGCTCCAGATTGACTCCTGGTGCAAAGACGGTGTTGCCGCCGTTGCTCAGGTTGATGGGGGCGCTGAGGGTTACGGTCGTGGCGGGTTCACCCTTCATCTCAGTATTGTTCCAGTAGATGGCCTGCATGCCCTTGTTGCCCAGTGGAGCTTTGAGGCGGTCGAAGCGGCTCTCGTAGATTTCACCACGGGTCAGTCCGCAGCCTTGCACGTAGCGTACGTCGCCCAACTGCTGGCGCAGTCCCTGCAGAATGGTGATGGTCTGTGTTGGATAGCCGCTGTAGTTGCCCCACATCATGATGGAGTCGTTAGCGTTGGGACCCATCACTACGATGCGCGGTGCGTCGGCCTTCTTTAGGGGCAGGATGCCGTTGTTCTTCAGTAGCACCGTGCCTTCGCGCGCCATCTGCAGCGACAGTTGCTTGTGTTCCTTCGAGGCGATGACGCTGGCCGGAATCTTTGTCCACGACACCAGCGAGTCTGCGTCGAAGTCGCCGAGGCGGAAGCGTGCCACCAGCAGGCGGCGCAGGCTTGTGTTGATGCGCTCCTCACTGATGTCTCCCCGCTGCACGGCCTTGGGCAGGTCGCGGTAGACGGATCCGCACTCCACGTCCGTGCCGGATGCCACGGCCTTGGCTGCTGCCGCCGGGTTGTCTGCCGACACGCCGTGGCGACCCGGCAGAAAGTCGTTGATGGCTCCGCAGTCGCTGGTAATCAGTCCCTGGAAGCCCCACTCGTCGCGCAGGATCTGCTGTTCATAGCGCGTGTTGCCGCAGCAGGGCTGTCCGTCGATGCGCTGGTAGGCGCACATCACCTCGGCCACGTTTCCCTTCTGCACCAGAGCCTTGAAGGCCGGCAGATAGGTCTCCCAGAGGTCGCGCTCGGGCAGTTGTTGGATGTCGAAGGTGTGGCGGTTCCATTCCGGGCCGCTGTGTACGGCAAAGTGCTTGGCGCACGCCAGCAGCTTGCTGTAACGCTCCTTGGAGGGCTTGCCGTCGAAGGTCTGCCCCTGCAGACCGTTCACCACGGCCAGTCCCATACGCTCCGTCAGGTAGGGGTCTTCGCCGTAGGTCTCCTGGCCGCGTCCCCAGCGCGGGTCGCGGAAGATGTTGATATTGGGTGTCCAGAACGACAGTCCCTGATAGCGTGCGATGTGGCCGCTTTGCTTGGCTTGCTGGTTCTTGGCGCGTGCTTCGTCGCTCACAGCGGTGAAGACGCGGTAGAGTAGCGCGTCATCCCAGGATGCCGCCATCATCGTGGTGATGGGGAACATGGTGGCGAAGCCGTTGCGCCCGATGCCGTGGAGTGCCTCGTTCCACCATTGGAAGGCCGGGATGCCCAGCCGCGCAATGGCCGGTGACACGTCCATCATCAGTTTTGATTTCTCTTCGAGGGTCAGCCGCCCCAACAGATCGTCGGCGCGTGCCTCTGCCGTGAGGGCAGGGTTCTGGTAGGGCAGGGTCTGTGCGGTGGCGTTCAAGCTCAGCGCAGCAGCCAGGGTCAGTAGTGCTTTTTTCATTCGTTCGATGTTTTTAAGTAATGATTTGATGTTTTTTGTGTTGCAAAGGTACAAAAGTTTCTTGAGAAAACTGCAAGGTTTTCCGGTTTGTTGGACTTTCGTGCCTTCAGAACGGGTTTCTTTGGACAAGAAACGGGGGCAAACCCGAGTGGTTTGCCCCCGTAACCTTGGTAGTTATGCGAATATAGAGGTTATTTCCAGTCCGAAGCCTTGTAGATGACAGACTTCAGTTCCTTAACCTCTTTGGTGGTTTCGCCGTCAGCGTTCGTGCTGGAGACCTGCTCTTCAAGGGCAAACTTCACGGTGAAGTCGTTGACTCCTTGTGACTCCACTACGGAGGCGATAATCTCCGTGAAGATGTCGTTCTCGCTGTTCGGAAGCGCTACAATGGTATTGTAGTTGTTCTCCATGTAGGCCTTGGTGCAGTGGGTGAAGTAGTGGGTGGCACCGTGGTCCAAGCCGATGGCTTCGTTGACAGCATCCTCGAAGGCTGCCACGCCGTCTGCGCTCAGGCTGCCCTGACTGGCGAGGCTAATCTCGCAACGGTACCAGCCCATAGCGTCAACCTCCGGGTCAAGTTCTCTGTCGCAGCTGCTGAAAGAGAGCATCATGGCTACGGCGGCACAGGCTGCGGTTACATATTTCAATATTTTCATAGTCGTTGTATGTTTAGATGAGTTGTTGTTACTTGCCGTTTCTCAGACGGGGTGCGCCGGCTCCGCTCTTGTAGATTTCGGAGTTGAACACCTTGTCTGTCTGTTTGTAGTAGAGACCGTCGATGCCGTTGTCCGTGTGGAAATCCATTGAGCCTGCTGCTGCACCCACAAAGTGTGTCGGGTTGGGCGACACCATCAAGTCAGTGGCCTTCAGCTCAGTGTCACAGTGAACGTTCAGCTCGTCTGTTCCATGTGGGTAATGCGTGTCGAGCGCGTCTGCCCACTTCGATACGAATGCACCCGGAGCGTCTTTCGTAGCGTTGAAGGGGTAGGTCTGGAACGGTTGTCCGTTCTTCAGATAGTCGTCGTTGGTCGTCCAGTTGTTGTAGATGTCAAAGACAACCCTACCGGTACCGTCTCCGCCCTGGATTTTCTGGATAAACCAGCCGCTGGAACCCATGTTGCGGTTCGCGTCGTTCACATCCTTGGTGTTGATCCAGATGTTGCTGTATACCTTGAAGGTGGAACCTCCGGGAACATATTTTATCGACAGCCATGCGGAGTTGCTCGGAGTCAAGAAGTTCACAAACGTGTTGTTGTGGATGTCGATGTTCCAACGTACCGACTCGTCCCAGTTCAGGTTACGTCCACTGTCGGTGATAAGTGCACCCTTCGGGCTGTTGTAGAACACGTTGCCGCTGATTTCCACATCCTTGAGAATGTTGGATTTCGGTTTTCCGTTGTGGTCAGCGTGGAAATGGTTGTAGCCGCCACCGTTGTTCTGATACCAACCGCAGTTGTAAACCTGGCAATCCACCATCTTCAGGTGCTGGATGTAGAAGTTGTTGGAACCCTGGATGCGGAAGAAACCGCGGATAAGGCCCTGGAACGTACAGTTGTTCATTTCGAACAGGGTGATATTGATACCCATACCGTTAGAGTACATATTCGCGAAATAGTTACCCAAAGCTCCAGCAGTGCCTTCTGTCTTGTGACCGAAGTTGGTGGCCATAGGCACATCGAAGTCCAAATCCATGAAGCGGATAGAGTCGATGTCGAGGGTAATCGTACTGTTCTCACCGGCGTTCGGCTGTCGACCCATCATAAAGTTGCACGCCTGCACGTCAGCGCCCTTCTTCATTATACCGTTCAAGTATACGGTAGCGCGCTTGCCTTGTGCCAAGTCTTCGGGGTTGGTGCGGAAGGTCACGCCCTTATAGAGGTCGGGGTTGCTGGTGAAATGGTAAGCCTTGCCGCCTTCCAAATAGAACACCTGGTTCTCGGCTGTGGTCACATCGCTGTTGTAGTTCGAAAGGATGTTGTCGAGCTTCATGGAGTTGTATGAAGAGATGTCCACATACGTCTCGTCAGATGTTCCCTTACCGATGGTGTCCTGTGCGGTGGCCACGTGCTTGATGAGGATGGGTGCGCCCGGCGTACCCTTGGTCATCTTCATCACGGAGTTGTAGCAGGCATCTACCGGCACATCAATGTCGTTGTCCCACACGTCGATGTTGTAGACGGAGTTCTCCGACAGTCCGTCGACGGTAATCTCGGCCACGTTGTCCACCCATGCCGACTCGGGAATGTCGTAGTGCAGGTAGGTCGGGTTCGTGGTGGCATTGGGGGTAGACTTGGACGCAGTGAACGTCAGGTAGTCAATCTTCAGGATGTTCTGGTCGGCATCCACGAAGTTGAAGTGCTCGCGGAAGATTTCCTTCTCATCATCCGTATACTTGCTGATGCTGCGATCCAGACGCACCACCATGGAAGTCTTCGTGATGTCGGAGGTCTGGATGACAAAGGGCACATCATAACGGACGCCGGTCTGCATGCCGAGATAGTCTGCCCACTCGCGACCGTTGCCGTAGCCGTACCAGTCGGAGTTCTTCGGGTCGGTCTTCCAGCTGTCATCGTTGGGGTCGTAGGAGTGGAGGGCACGGATGGCAAAACGGTAGTCGGTCGAGTAGTTGAGATTCTTGATGGTCAAGTCAAACTGCTTCGGATCTGTCACTACGGTGTGTCCTGCCAGTTCCTTACCGCTAACACCGGCCTCGGTCTCTTCCCAGGCTTCCTGACCGTTTGCCACGTAGTTCTGGATGGCCCATTTGATTTCGTAGGCTACGGCATCATCTACGGTGTACCAGTAGAGGTGCGCGGTGTTCAGGTCGGAAATCGTGCAGTTGTAGGGGTCAGCAGAACCCTTACCGGTATTGTTGTCTATGCGGAAAGCCGGACGGAATAGTTTGTCGCGGTTGGCCGCTTCGCTGATGTCATCGTCCTTACAGGAGTAGACGGACAGAATGGTCATCAGCATCATGGAATATAGAAATAATTTTTTCATTGTCATGGTCTTTCTTATGTGTTGATAAGGAATTAAGACTTAGAATCCGTAGTAGTTCTGGTAGCGTCCGTTCGAACGGGCGATGGCCTCCTGCGGATAGGGGAGCAGATAACGCACGGTGGGAAGCCTGTTGATGTTGCTCTCCGCATTGTCGGTGGTGATGTTGAAATTGGTCGTTGCACCATTGTTGTCCACCACATGGAAAATGCCGTACTCGTCGCAGCGGATGAAACCGTAGAGGGAATAGAGTACCTCATTCTTGACCACGCCACTGCCGGTGTCAAACCAGTCCATCACGTTCTCCGCCCAGACGAAGCTGCTGCTTGCGTTGGTCATGCCAGAAATGGTCTTTTCCGCTACTGCAGTGTAAGGCAGTTCATTGTTTTCAAGGTATTTGTCGGGAGACAAACTGGTCACTGTGATGTCACCTGCGCTATACGGGTTGACGATATAGGGCATATAGAGCGTCCGGTTGGGGAAGTTCGCATCTTCGTAGTTCTGTACGAGGAACCAGTATACATAGTCCATGGCGGAGATATCATCGTAGTTGATGCCGTTGTGTCCGTCAATCATGGGCAGGTATTCTGCGCTTCCGCCCTGTGCAGAGGCAATGCCGAAATAGGAAAGGAAGGTGTAGAACAGTTCCTCGGCGTACAGATTGTTGCGCACGAGGTCTTTCCAGCGCATGTTCTCGCCAGCAAATTCGAACTTGCGCTCGTCAAGGATGGCCTTGAGGAAATCGTCCTTGGTGCTGGTCTGCTCGGCGGTCAACGCGTAGTCCACACCGTCGAAGGCACGCTTGCGCACTTGGTTCACGGCATCAATGGCATCCTGCGTGGGGCCGTTCAGCTCGTTGTCAGCCTCGGCAAACATCAGCAGCACGTCAGCGTAGCGGATGTAGGCGAAGTTGATGCCAGTGTTGCCGGAGGTTGCCTTTCCGAGACCGGTGGTGTTCCACAGTTTCGACCACTTGTTGTTGTAGAGCGTGTAGTCTTTGAGCACCAGTGTGGGCACGCCCTGCTGGCTGTAGCCCCACGTTCCGTTGATGTAGTCGCGGCGAGTGTCGCCTTCCTGGAACATGTGGCGGTAGAAGCGGGTCACGCGTACACTGCTACTGGTGGAACCCCATGCTGAGTGGGAATAGTCCGTATCACTGGTAGCATCCACGGTACTCTTCGGTCCCTGTACATAGCCCCAGTCGCCGGAGTATTCTTTGCCGAAAGGAATTTCGAAGATGGGATCGTCGCCCTTGTTCACGATGTAGTTGCACTCGTCAATGAACACGTCGCGGTAGCTCATGCTCAGTGTGTGACCGCCGGCATCGATGACCTTCTTGGCATACTCGCGGGCAATCTGGTAGTACTCCTTATAGTTGTCGGGGCGGGTCATCTTGTAGCCTGTCGTGTTGCCCTCGTCGTGGTTGAGCGAGTAGCCTCCGGCCTGCAGTGCCAGGCGGGCAATCATGGCGTAGGCGGCTTCCTGTGAGATGCGCTCGGGGGCATCAAGGGTGGCTTCCTGATCCGACTTCATCCATTCTGCAGCGTGGCGCAGGTCGGCAATCAGCGAGTCACTGACCGCCTGACGGTCTGTCACCTCGGGGAAGAGGTCGTCCGTCTCGTAGGTAGCCCTAAAGGTGAAGGGAATGTCGCCCCAGTAGGCGAGCAACTCGTGGTAGAACATGGCGCGGATGACCTTGGCTTCGCCCATCATCTGGGTCAGGTTGGTCACGTCGGGCACTTCCTCGGTGACGATGCCGCCGCTGGTGTTTTCTTCATCGATCACGCTCTTCATGTCTTCGGAGTACAACGGACTCTTCTTTAGGTTGTAGATGAATTCGTTGGCGGTCTCCACACCGGCATAGAGGCTGTTCCACAGTGTCTTGATGTTGCTGGCGTCCGAGCGGGTGTCGAAACGCGCAGGTGAGTTGCCTGATGCCGTTTCATTGGCGTTGGTGGCATAGTCCACGTCGCTGTTCAACTGGAACGTGTTGTACAGGTTCTTCCCGAAGGTGTTGCCGGACAGCAGTTCGGCGTAGACACCGTTCAGTGCCGTGGAAATCTCGCCTTCGCTGTTGTAGACGAAATCCGTGTCGACAGCTGTCGAACTCGGGTCTACATCCAGGAAATCGTTGCACGCCGTCAGCGACAGCAGTGCCATTCCACTGATAAATATCTTGTTGAGTTTCATATTGTTCAGATTTCTTTGGTTAGTCTGTTAGAATGTTACGTTGACACCGAAGGAGAAGGTGCGCGAACGCGGGTAGCGGTTGTAGTCCATGGAGGGCGTCAGGCCGGACTGGATGTCAATCTCAGGATCGTAACCGGAGTAGTTGGTCAGGATGAAGAGGTTGGAGGCCGATACATAGGCACGGACTTTCTCGATGCCGATTTTCTTGGTGATCAGGTTCGGCAGGGTGTAGCCCACGGTCACGTCGGTGCAGCGGATGAACGAGCCGTCTTCCACGAAGTAGGAGAACAGCACGTTGTTCACCACGTCGGCAGGATTCCAAAGCGATGCGTCGGCATTCAGGCTTCTGTAAAGGTTCAGTGCTCCGTCAATATAGGTATTCTTGTAGATATTCTCACCCGTGATGTTGTGGCCGCCGTAGTCTGTGAATCCTTCTGGTGCGGTGTAGCGCCAGCGCTTGTCGGCGAACTTGGAGTACACGTTGTAGAACTGATACTGGCTACCGCTCGATGCTGACAGGGCATACGCCGTGGCGTTGTACAAGTCGAAGTCGAGCATGTAGGTGAAGTTGGCGGTGAAGTCGAAGTTCTTCCACTGTCCAGAGATGCCGAAACCGCCTTGCCATTTCGGGTTGGTGTTGCCGATGACGGTCATATCGTTCTCGTCAATCTGTCCGTCGCCGTTGAGATCCTTCAGCTTGATTTTGCCGGGCAGGGTGGAGTAGCCGGAGTTGGAGGAGCTGAAGATGCCGTTGCCGGTGTTGCCCTCGTAGCCGTCAGTCACCGTTCCGCCGATGAGCAGACCGTTGAGCGTGGCCTTGTTGTTCGGGGTGGCCAGGTAGGAGGATGCTTCGGGATAGTAGAACTCGTCAAAGTCGTAGAGACCGTCGTAGACAAAGCCGTAGAACAGACCCAGCTCGCCGCCCACCTGCATGATGTAGTCGTTCTCCTTGGACGACTTCCACTTGCCGGCGGTGTTGTAGAGCGGGGTGTTGCCGTCGGAGGCGTTCAGCTCCTTGATGGTCATCTTGTTGTGGCCGAGGGTGAAGTTGCCGCTCAGCACGTAGTCCCTACCGCGCAGGATGTCGCCGTTGACGGTGAGTTCCCAACCGTTGTTGGCCACCTTTCCGATGTTCTGCATCTGCGAGGTGTAGCCGGACACACTGGGGATGGTCGAGCTGTAGAGCAGGTCACGCGTGGTGTTCCAGTAGATTTCCGGCGTGATGGTCAGCCGTCCGCTGAACAGCGAGATGTCCATGGCGAGGTTGCGGGTAATGGTGGTCTCCCACTTGATGTCCTTGTTGGGATACTTGGAGGGAATGTTGTAGTAGAGTTCACCGCCCGTCGTGCTCTCGCCAAAGGCGGGGCCACCCGTCGTGCCGGTGCCGTAGAGGAAGCGCCAGAGGTCGTTGCTGATGTTGTTGTTACCGGCCAGACCGAAGGCTGCGCGGAGCTTCAACTGGTCAATCCATTTCACGTCCTTCAGGAAGTTCTCCTCGTTGATGACCCACGCACCGGAGATGGAGGGGAAGTAGCCCCACTGGTTGCCGGGAGCGAACTTGGTGGAACCGTCGGCACGGAACGTACCGGCCAACAAGTACTTGTGCATGTAGTTGTAGGACACCTGTCCGAAGAACGAGGCCGTGCGGTCGGCCGTGGAGCGCAGGGTGTAGGTCTGCTCGGCATAGGGCTGTCCGAGTGCCATGTTGTTGAGGGCGGTCTCGGCATCGATGTTGGTGTCGAAGAGGTGCGCGCTCTGCTTATTCTGCTTGTACTGGGAGTGGTAGATTTCCTGGCCGAGCAGGAACGACAGGTTGTGCTTGTCCTTCAGCGTCAGGTCATAGGTGGCCGTATTGGTCCAGGTGTACGACTCCGAGTTGGTCTTGGTGAGCATGGCCACCGGCTTCGACTGGTTGATGGATGCCTTGGCCGTGCTGGTCTGCCAGCCGTAGAAGCGCTGAATGTCGTTGAAACCGAAGGTGTAGTTTCCTTCACTGCGCAGTATCAGTCCCTTGACGGGTGTCCACTTCAGGGCAAACTGGTTGGTGATGCTGTAGGAGTGCTTCTTCTGCGTGTTGGTGCTGATGTCGCTCACGGGGTTCGTCAGCAGGAAGTTGCTGGCGTCGGCTTCGCTCTCCATCTCTTCGTAGGAACCCCATTCGCGGAGACCTGCCGTGGGACGGTAGCGGAGCACGTCGATGAGACCGCCCGAACCGATGTTGTCACCGCCTGCTCCCTCGTCACGACGATAGGAAATCTTCGGGTTATAGGTGAACTCAAGGTTCTTGGTGACCTTGGTGTTGAGTTTGAAGTTGACGTTTGTGCGGCGTACGCCCGAACCGAGGATGATACCCTTGTCTTCCGACTGGGTCAGCGAGAGGTTGAAGCGTGTGGTTTCATTACCTCCTCCGATAGTCACGTTGCTGGAGTAGTTCACGGGGTGGTTGCCCAGCACTTCGTTCTGCCAGTCGTTGGTGGCCTCGTTGCGGTAGAGGTAGTTGTCTTTCGGGTTGCCGAAGTTGCCACGGAAGGACTTGGCCCATGAGGAGCGCGTGCCGTTGGCGGCGGCGCGGTCATACTGGTAGTCCACGAACTGGAAGGTGTTCATCAGATCCATTGAGCGGGCCAACGACGACACGCTCAGGCGGCCGTTGAACGACACCTGTACCTTGCCGGTCTTGGCCGACTTGGTGGTGACCACGACAACACCGTTACCACCCTTCGCACCGTAGATGGCGGTGAGGGAGGCGTCCTTCAGCACGTCGATGGAGGCGATGTCCGTCGGCGGAATGTCGTTGATGTTGTCCACCTGGAAGCCGTCGACGATGAACAGCGGATTGTTGCTCTGCGTCACCGACGTTGCACCGCGCACGCGGATGTTGATGTCGGCGCCGGGCTGACCGTCGACCGTCGTGATCTGTACACCGGCAATCTTACCCTGAAGGGCTTCGGCGGCTGACGACACCGGCACAACGGCCAGTTTCGCACCACTCACCGAACCGACCGAACCGGTCAAGTCTTTACGCGCCTTGCTGGTGTAACCCACCACGACCACCTCCTCAAGGGCGGCGTTGTCGTCCTGGAGCACGACTTTCAAGTTACTACCTGCAGCAACTTCCTGCGTCACCATACCGATGTAGGAGATGACCAGTTTCTTCGAGGCGGGCACCTTGATGGTGAAGTTACCGTCGAAGTCCGTTACGGCTGCATTTTTGGGATTTCCCTTTTCCACTACGGTTGCGCCAATGACGGGTTCGCCGTTGGCATCTGTGACGTTACCCTTGGCGACGGTCTGCGCATGCAGATTGCCGACCATCAAGAGCATACACAGAACAAGTACCGTGCGCAAAATTCTCTTTAAAAAGACAGACATAAAATTAATTTTTGAGTTAGTAATGTATTATTGGTTTATTGTTTTTTGCTTGCGAAATCGTTCATTCTTCCGTATGTGACAGGCGAACGCGCCACTTCCCGGGCGGTGCCAGGTGCTTTCCTCGGCCAGCGGCTCCAGGACGCGGACACGCCGCGCTGGAGGAGGCTGAGCCGAATGATTGGATGGATTGTTTTTCCATTGATGTCGTTGTTGGTATATATAGTCAGTAGTTTGATGTTGCAAAGATACGGAATTTTTTTCGATGCTACCAAACATTTTGCTGAAAATCTCACGTAAACGTTTACGCTACGATGCTCCTACTGCATCCTGTGGAAACCTTCCCAGCGCACGTTCCATCGTCCGTCCTTGGGAAATCCGGGGTTGAGCGGCTCGCTGCAGCCGTCCCATCCGCAGCACATCATGGCCACAGCGGTGAGCAGCGCACCGTTGCCCGGGAGGTAGAGGCGCAGCCGGTCGGCGGTCTGGAAGTTGTGACCGTTGGGCAGATAGGTGTTCTTGCCCTTGTCGATGAGCAGGGCCTGCAGGGCAGTTTCCGGCTCGCCCAGACGTGCGGCGCACATGGCAATCATGCCGTAGTCCCAGCCCCAGGTGGTGTCCCAGTTCCAGTGTTCCATCACCCAGCGGAGCGTGTTCAGCATCTTCTCCGTCTCGTAGAGGCCGGAGTAGGGGAGCAGGCCGCAGGCACCGAGCACGGCGGGGTGGTCGCTGCGCGATTTCAGTGCGAACGTTTCTGCCGAGACCTGCTTGTGGCCGTACTGTTCGGGCGTGGCAAACGGGTCGAAGCCGTCCGTCTGGGCACTGCTGTCGAACGCGGTGAGGGGAACGCCAGACAGATACGTGCTGTCGTTGGCGGCCAGCGGCGCCATGCGGCGGATGATGTCGTCCCACTCGGCGAGGCGGCTGAGTCCCTGCCGTTCGCGCCACTGCTGTGCCACCTGCAGCGCGTAGCGCCAGTAAGCCTGTTCGAACGGATGGTGGAAGGAGAAGTCCTTGGACATGGACTCCTGCATGGCCGTCTGGCCGAACAGCTTTATCGTGCCGTTCTTCGGGGCGCAGGCCCGGGCAAAGTCGGCCATGAAGGCGGCGGTTTCCTCCACATTGCGGGCGTATTCCTTCAGCGTCTTCTTTGAGGGGTTGGCGCGGTACATTTCCTCAGCCAGATAGATGTAGTGGGGCTGTTGCCACGTCAGGAACGATCCGGTGTTCGACGGTGCTTCTCCAGCCCACGGGTCGGTCATCTTCATCCAGCGGAGGCCCTGGAAGCCTTGGCGGCGGGCAATGTCGCGCGCCACGGGTGCGGCGGCGGTATTGTACCAGTGCAGCATGCGCGCCGTCGCCTCCGGGCGGTTCCAAAGACAGAAGTCGACGGCGTGCCACCACGTCATTTCCAGGTGAGGCCGTCCGAACCAGCTGTTGTAGGTCAGTCCCGTTTCCTGCGGCGGCATGTTGCCAGTGCAGTTGATGGCGGTGAGATATTGTGAGAGCACCACGCGGCGTTCCAGTTCCTTGGCCCTCGGGTCGGTGCACGCCCCGAAGTCAGCGAAAGCCCCTTCCGCCCAGTGGCGGTGCCAGAACTTCTGGTTGCGCTTCACGTGGTCGGCGAAGTTCTCGGAACTCGGGCGCATCTGGGGCTGCAGGCTGTATTCCGCCGAGAACGCCAGCACGTTGTCCGCCGTGGAGAGCGCGTACACATGGTTGCCCAAAGACTGGAACTCCGCCTGTCCGTCCCACCTTATATATATATAATAGGTGGTGGAGTCCAGTTGATGGCGGACGAGTGCCGAGTGGCTGTCCTGCCGGACGACGGACGACGCGTGGCGGTCGGCCTTCGTCCAGTCGGCGGCGTGGTCGGCGTGTTTGCCCGTAGGGTAGGGCAGGCGCAGCACCACCTTGGCCTGTTGGTTCTGCAACAGCGGCGACTGGATGCGCGCCACCAACTGGTCGCGGTCGGGTCGGCAGAGCGTCAGCACGTCCACCGGCTGTCCGCCAGCGCGGAAGTGCGACTCAATCTGTGCGTCCCGCAGGTGTAGCTGCTGGCGGATGTCCGTCAGTTGGCTGATTGGCACGGCCTGTCCGAGGCTGTCCGTCAGTTGCAGTCCGACGGCTCCAAGGTTGAGGCGGTGCGGGTTGATGCGGAAATAGTCCGTGGCCTGCTTGTTGCGCCCCTCCTGCTTGTACTCCACGGCGTAGACCTCCTGGTGGCCGTGGCCGATGTCGAAGGCCTTCTCCGTGTCTGCCGGAACGACACCCTCCGTGTTGGGGAACGAATGCCAGCCCCAGTCCGACATCGTGGTGAGCGGAATGCCCTGCTCGTAGTCTGCCGTGTAGCTCTGCAGTCCCGTCACGTCCACCGTGGCGGCGAAGTGGCCGTTGCCCACGGTCAGCGACGACAGCGGGTCGGCTTTTGTGATGACGGGGTTGTTGCGAAAAAGAACAGCCTCGCGATTGATCGAGGCTGTTGTATTGTCGGTGTTGTATCCAAGCATTTCCATTTCGAGCGATGCCCAGATGAACGGCCCGACGCCCTTGGCGTCGTTGTCGCGGACGGGTTCGCTGAGATAGTATTCGAACGATCCGTCGCGCCGCTTGTTCTCCTTGACCTTCGGCGCGGCCTTCAGCACCTTCGCGCTGACACCTGGACCGAGACCGGCCACAGCGCAGCAGTGGGTCAGCGAGATGGTCTTGTCGGCATTGACCCGGATGAAGTTGTTGATGATGCCCTTGTAGGCTTTGATGCCCGCGTCGCGGTATTTCTCACCGAGGTAGCCCTTGCGGTAGGCTTTCAGCAGCACGTAGGCGAACATGGAGGAGCAGGTGGCTTCGAGGTAGTTGCCCTCGCGTCTGGGTGCGTCCATGACCTGATACCAAACGCCCGTATTCTTGTCCTGCCAGCGGATGACGGCATCGAGATCCTTGCGCAGCAGTTCGATGACCTCACCGCGGCGGCTGTAGTTCTCGGGCAGTGCGTCGAGCAGTTCGATGAGTGCCATCGTGTACCAGCCCTGGGCGCGTCCCCAGCAGTGCTGCGAGAGTCCCGTCTCCTTGTCGGCCCAGAACATCTCGCGCGTCTCGTCCCAGGCGTGGCGGTTGAGTCCCGTCTTGGGGTCGAGGGTGCGCTGGTAGGTCACACTGATCTGGTGGACCGCGTCGTCGTAGATTTTCTGTGCCTCCTTGGCCTTCATCAGCTCGCGTGCGGTGAGCGTGTAGAACGGCAGTCCCATGAAGATGCCATCGAGCCACACCTGGTAGCTGTAGATGGCCTTGTGCCAGTAGACCTTGTCCTCGACGGTGCGCGGCTGGTTCTTCAGTTGCTTCATCATGAGTTGCATGGCCAGCAGGTTCTTCTTCTCCGGCTGGAGCTGGTACATCCGCGTGACGAAGTGGCCGGTGCGGATGTTGTCGAGGTTGTAGTCTTCCAGGCGGAAGCCCTGGATGTCGCCGTTTTTGGCAATCATCGTGTCGGTGTATTCGCGGCAGTAGGCGAGGATGTCGTCGCCGCCGTATTTTAGATAGGTGTCGAGCATGGCTTCCAGCTCAATGCCCATCACGTAGCTCCACTTGGGGCGGTTGGAGAAGTCGAGCAGGTAGGACTTGGGCACGCGCTTCATCTCGGAGTAGGTGAGCCACTGGCTGTAGTTCTTGAAGGGCTTCTCCTGCAGCGTCAGCGAGCCGTTGAGGAAGAGGTTCTCGAAGCGCACGTCGCGCGTCTGTCCCTTGATGCTGTTGCCCTCGCGCACGCCGTCGAAGCGGCAGTTCTTGACGTTGATGTCGTAGACGTTGCAGATGCTGTCGAGTGCGACAATCAGCACGCCGTACTGCGACTGTCCGCAGGTGATGTTCTCGAGGTTGACGTTGCGCACGGTGGGGTTGTAGCCGCGGCAGCAAACCTCGTTGTGTTCGTAGTCGAGGTTGATTTTCAGTACGCTCTCCTTGCACACGCCCACCTTGATATTACGCACGTTGATGTTCTCGACGATGCCGCCGCGGCAGGTGTTCGTCTTGATGCGCACCACACGGTCGAGATTGGGCGAGTCCATCACGTTGTTCTCCGCATAGACGTTGCGGCAGCCGCCCGAAATCTCGGAGCCGATGACCACGCCGCCGTGTCCGTTCTTCATCTCGCAGTTGCGGATGATGATGTTTTCGCTGGGGCGGTTCCAAAGCCGTCCGTCGCGGTTGCGTCCGCTCTTGATGGCGATGCAGTCGTCGCCCGTGTTGAAGAAGCAGTTCTCGATGAGCACACCGTCGCACGACTCCGGGTCGCAGCCGTCGCCGTTGGGGCCGTCGTTGATGATCTTCATGCCGCGCACGGTGATGTTCTTCGACAGCAGGGGATGGATAACCCAGAAGGGCGATCGCAGCAGGGTGAGGTTCTCCAGCAAGATGTTCTCGCACTGGTTGAAGTTGATGAGCTGCGGGCGCAGGCCATCGGCCTTCGTGAAGATGCGTTCGTTCATGTCCACGCCGTCCTCGGCCTGCTTCAGCAGTTTGGCGCGCGAACCACTGCGCTGGTTGGGCAGCTTGTCGGGTGCACCGCCGAAGCCGGGCACGCCCGTCCATTGCCACCATGTCTCGTTCGATCCACCGCCGTCGATGGTGCCTTCACCCGTCACCGCCACGTTCTGCTGCTTGTAGGCATAGATGCAGGGACTGACGTTGTGGCAGTCGAGACCCTCCCAGCGTGTGGGAACGACGGGGTAGAGATCGGGTTCGAAGACAAACTGCAGCGTGGCGTCCTTCTCCACCACGAGGTTGACGTTCGACAGGAGCGTGACGGCACCGATGAGGAACGTGCCGGCCGGCACGATGACGCGTCCGCCGCCCTTCTTCGCGCAGGCCTGGATGGCCTTGTTGATGGCCTTCTGGTTCTTGGCCGCCGTGTTGGTCGTCTTCGCTCCATACTTGGTGATGACGAAGTCGCGGTCGGGGAATGTGGGAGCCTTGATGCGCTGTTCGATGCGCCGGTACTCGCTCTCGTCCCAGGCTTTGGCCTGTGCCACGAGGGGCAGTATCGTGGCCGTGAACATAAGTAACAGTAGTTTTTTCATTGGGTTTGTTTTGAGTGATTTAGTAGAATTGTGTGCAAAGTTACGCATTTTATTTGGAAAATCCCCAACGAATTGCTAATTTTGTGCGGCATTAACAAAAAGAACTTTATGGAAACAGCAGATTTTCTGAATCAGAATGACCGCTTTGCCGCCGCTGCCGGTTGTCGAATCACGGAGATGGAACCGGGACGTGCCGTGGCGGAAATGACCGTGACGGCCACCCACCTCAACGCGGGCGGCGTGTGCCAGGGCGGTGCACTTTTCACCCTGGCCGACCTGGCCTTGGCCGCCGTGATGAACAGCCGGGGGCAGTTGACCTTCGGCATTGAGAACAATATCGTGTTCATCGCCTCGGCACGGGAGGGCGACCTGCTGCGCGCCGAAGCCCGCGAGGTGGCCGACCATCCGAAGATTCCCACCGTCGAGGCGCGCATCACCAATCAGGACGGCCGTCTGCTCTGCGTCGTCACTGGGCTGGCCTACCGCAAGAAGGCTCCTCTCGTCACGGAGTGAATTCCTGAAAAACACGTGCGGAAGAAAAAAGTAGCCCGAAAATTTGCAATTGTCGGAGATAAATGCTACATTTGCCACCGATAAGCCTATGTCGGACATTTCGCCAGACTATCTTATCGCAATATTTATAGTGTCGGGGGTTGGTAGCGTCCTGCGCCAATCCCCTTTTCAGACCCCCAAATTTTCACTCGCTCGGCAGCGCGTTTTTTTTCTCTCGGCAGCGCGTAAAAATTTCCTAGGCAGGGAGAAAAAACTTTCCAGGCAGCGCGTAAAATTTTTCCAGTCAGCGAAAAAAGCCGCCCTGCGCTTGATTATTCGGGAAATTATGCGTAATTTTGCAACCCATAAACGAAACATCCACCAAAACAAGTAAACAACAACATGGGAATATTTTCAAGCATATTCGGACGCAAGACCGATGACGAACAGAAAGCAGGTGGCATGGAGGACTTCATGACCCTCATCCGCGTCTATTTTCAGGCCGTGATGGCCGCCGACCTCGGCATCACCAACCTGGCCGCGCTGCCCGACCTGCGCGTCTTCAAGCAGACGCTCCACGTGCCCACGCAGAACAATAAACTTGGACTGGGTGAGAAGACGCGCTGCAAGAAGATGCTGAAGGAAATCTACGGCATGAGCGACGACTTCACCAAGGAAATCGATCAGAGCATCCGCCGCCGCTGCAAACGGCCGCAGGACGTGCAGACCTACATGATTCAGTTCTCTGCCTTCTCGCAGGACTTGATGATGCTCACGGGCAACCTGATGAAGTTCAAACTCCGCCTGCCGGGTTTCTTCAAGAAGGCGCTCTACACCATGACCGAGAAGACCATCAACGACATCTTTCACAAGAACGACTACACCGATGCCGCCGTGCTGAAGTCTGCCGTGGCCATCCGCCAGTACAACCAGAAACTCGGCTTCTCGCAGCAGTGGATCACCGACTTTGTCTTCCATGTCGTGATGCTCGCCAAGAAGGAAAAGCAGCCCGCGCAGGATGGGAAATAATAAAAAAAGGTTAAAAGGGAGGACGAGAGTGTCGCTTTCTGCTAAAAAAATGTTACCTTTGTGGAAATTTAGGGTGTGCCTCAACCGGCGAGCAAACAAAAAAAGAAACGCAACGCAGCATGACGCCTAACGAGAAGACCATAGCCACGTTTGAAACCCGCATCAGGCGGATGATCCTCCGTTTTCAAGAACTGAAACAGGAGAACGCAGACCTCTATGCCCGGATAGCCGAGGACGAGAAGCAGGTGGAAACGCTCAAGCAGCAGTTGGATCAGAAGCAGCATGACTACGACACCCTGAAGATGGTACGCATGATCAGCATCACCGACGGCGACCTGCAAGGCGCCAAGGATCGACTGGCCAAGCTCATCAGGGAAGTCAACAAGTGTATAGGAATCCTGAGCGACGAAAACGAATAGGAACCCCACTCATGGCAGAAACAAACCGAGACAAGTTACATATCAAGCTGCACGTCTACGACGAGGAAATCGATGCGGTCATTGACCGCGCCGACGAGCCGTTCTACCGCAACGCAGCAAAGCTCATCACCGCACGCTACAATGCCTACGCCGCCGCCTATAAGGGGCGCAAGAGCGACCACACCATCGCGCTGATGACGCTCGTCGATATTGCACTGCTCTACCAGAAGGAACGCGAGAACAAGGATGCGGAACCCTTCCGGAATATTCTCGACAAGTTGACCGCCGAAGTGGAGGAAGCACTCAAAGACCAGTGACAGACAACAACGGGAATATTAACAACATTACATACAATAAACTATGAACATATTACTTATCGTCGCCATAGCAGCCCTCCTCGTTGGCGGGCTTTGTGGCTTTATGATTTTCCGCCACGTCATCAACGGAAAATATAAGGAAATGGTAGCGGCTGCCGAGAAGGAGGCTGAAGTGATTAAAGAGAAAAAGCTCCTCGAAGTGAAGGAGAAATTCCTCAATAAGAAGGGGGAACTGGAGAAGGAGGTGCAGCAGCGCAACCAGCACATCCAGCAGAACGAGAACCGCCTGAAGCAGCGCGAGATTTCGCTCAACCAGCGGCAGGAGGAACTGGGACGCAGAAAGAATGATCTGGACAACCAGCAGAACCGCATTGACAATGAGAAGAAGCTCCTGGCTCTCAAGAACGAGGAACTGGAGAAGATGCAGCTGCAGGAACGCTCGAAGCTGGAGGAACTCTCTGGGCTCAGTGCCGACGAGGCCAAGGCGCGTCTGGTGGAGTCGCTGAAGGATGAGGCGCGGACGGACGCGGCCAGCTACATTAATGAAATCATGGACGAGGCCAAGCTCAACGCCAACGCACAGGCCAAGAAAATCGTGATACAGACCATTCAGCGCGTGGCCACGGAAACGGCCGTGGAGAACGCCGTGTCGGTGTTCCACATTGACAACGACGAGGTAAAGGGACGCATCATCGGACGTGAGGGACGCAACATCCGGGCACTGGAGGCGGCCTGCGGCGTGGAAATCGTCGTGGACGACACGCCCGAGGCCATCGTCATCTCGGCCTTTGACCCCATCCGCCGCGAGACCTGCCGACTGGCACTCCACCAGCTCGTCAGCGACGGACGCATCCACCCCGCACGCATTGAGGAGGTGGTGACCAAGGTGAAGAAACAACTGGAGAACGAAATCATTGAGACGGGCAAGCGCACGGCCATCGACCTCGGCATCCACGGTCTGCACCCCGAACTTATCCGCATCATCGGAAAGATGAAATACCGTTCCTCTTACGGACAGAATCTGTTGCAGCACGCTCGTGAGACGGCCAACCTCTGTGCCGTGATGGCTTCGGAACTGGGACTGAACCCCAAGAAGGCCAAGCGCGCCGGACTGCTCCACGATATCGGAAAGGTGCCCGACGAGGAGAGCGAACTGCCGCACGCACTTTACGGCGCGAAGATTGCCGAGAAATATAAGGAGAAGCCCGACATCTGCAACGCCATCGGTGCGCACCACGACGAGATGGAGATGCAGACGCTGCTGGCGCCCATCGTGCAGATTTGTGATGCTATCAGCGGTGCACGTCCTGGTGCACGCCGCGAAATCGTGGAAGCCTACATCAAGCGTCTCAACGACCTGGAGGCCATTGCCATGAGCTACCCCGGTGTCACCAAGACCTACGCCATCCAGGCCGGACGCGAGTTGCGCGTCATCGTGGGTGCCGACAAGATGGACGACAACGAGACGGAAGCACTCAGCGGCGAGATTGCCACCAAGATCCAGAACGAGATGACGTACCCCGGACAGGTGAAGATTACGGTCATCCGCGAGACACGCTCGGTGGCTTACGCCAAGTAAAACGACGGAGTAACCACAAAAAAACGGAGGAAATATGAAAGGAATCGTACTCGCTGGAGGAAGCGGCACGCGCCTCTATCCCATCACAAAGGGAATTTCCAAACAGCTCATTCCCATCTTCGACAAGCCGATGATCTACTATCCCATATCGGTGTTGATGCTTGCCGGAATACGGGAGATCCTGATTATTTCCACACCGCACGACCTGCCGGGTTTCCGCCGGCTGTTGGGAACGGGCGAAGACCTCGGTGTGCGCTTTGAATATGCCGAGCAACCCTCGCCCGACGGACTGGCACAGGCGTTCATCATCGGTGAGGAGTTCATCGGCAGCGACAGCGTGTGTCTCGTGCTCGGCGACAACATCTTCTACGGAAGCGGATTTTCGGGACTGCTCCGGCAAAGCGTGGAGAACACCGAGCAGCAGGGACTGGCCACCGTGTTCGGCTACTACGTCAACGACCCGGAACGCTACGGCGTGGCGGAGTTCGACAGCGACGGCAACTGCCTGAGCATCGAGGAGAAGCCCGCCAAGCCCAAGTCCAACTACGCGGTTGTCGGGTTGTATTTCTACCCCAACAGCGTGGTGGAAATCGCCAAGCACATCAAACCCAGCAGTCGCGGCGAACTGGAGATCACGACGGTCAATCAGGAATATCTGGCGCGACAGACCCTCAAGGTACAGACGCTCCAGCGCGGCTTCGCCTGGCTTGACACGGGTACGCACGACTCGCTCTCCGAAGCCTCCACCTTCATCGAGGTCATCGAGAAACGCCAGGGACTGAAGGTGGCCTGTCTGGAGGAGATTGCCTACAAACGCGGCTGGATTTCCAAGGAAAAGTTGCGCGAGGTGGCTGCCCCCATGGCCAAGAACGACTACGGCCGCTACCTGCTTCAACTGGCGGATCGGTAACGTAATTCCGGCGGAAAAATTTGGCATTGCGGATATTTTTCCATAATTTTGCAGACAGAACGGTAATATTGCCGCCAATCCCCTTAACACCAGATGCCTATCGAAGTGATTCTACCCTCAAGAACAAAGACATTTAACGCATGAAACGACTGACAAAATGTTCCGACGATGTGTTGGTGCAGGCTTATTTAGAGGGCAGGAATGAGGCTTTCGACGAGTTACTGGTGCGCAACCAGCGGCCGCTGCTCGATTTCATTATGGCTCTGACCCACGACAAGAACAGGGCAGAGGATCTCTTTCAGGAAACCTTGATCCGGGCGATTATGAAGTTGAAGGACGGGCAGTATTGCCATCAAGGCAAGTTTGTCTTCTGGCTGATGCGCATTGCGCGCAACCTGCTGATTGACGAGGTTCGGAAGCAGCGGAAAGCCCTGGTGGTGTCCATCCATGGCGGTGAGCTGTTGGCCTTGGTTGACCGTGCTCCCCACCACGGCAACCGGGAGGAATTGATGATGGCCGAGGAGATGAAAGGCAGTATGCGGCAACTGATGGAGTCGCTGCCAGAAGAGCAGCGCGAGGTGGTGGTGATGCGCTACTATCAAGGTTTGCAGTTCAAGGACATTGCCGAAATCACACAGGTCAGCATCAACACGTCATTGGGACGTATGCACTACGCCCTCCGCAATATGCGGCGTATGGCCCGGCAACGGAACATTCTGTAAAGGTGGCAGCCCCCGGCACGCCAGTAATTATGCGTGCCGGGGGCTGAGAATATTCTGTCGTAAGACAGAAGGGAATGATTACAGGTCGAACCTGTAGCCAACGGTGAACTGGAACACCGAGTTCTTGGAGTCTGCGTCGTCTGCCACCTTCGTCACGCCGAGGTTGTAGCGTCCGTCAATCACGAAGTTGTCAATCTCGTAGGACACACCGATGGGGATGGAGAAATCAAGGGCTTTGATATCTATACCCATGTCGGACAGGCTACCGCTAACGTCCATGCCCTGTGCAGATACCTTATACTTGGATGAAACGTTGAAACCGGGTTGGATGCCGACCTTGACAGCCAGGCCATCGGCCACATAGACGTTGGCCAGAATGGGGATGTTGATGTAGTCCATCTTTGCCGTCATCTTTGCATCCTCGTTCGTAGAACTTTTTGCGCCCTGCATCGAGTACAGCGCACCGGCCGACAGGCTGAACTTGTTCGTGAGCTGGTACTCGAACTCTGCGCCGAATGCCAATCCCAAACGTGGGTCTGCATCGTCAGTGTCGGTAAGATTGGCAATGTTCAAGCCGACTTTCGGAAGGATGGTCAGTGAACCTACTTCACGCTGTGCAAAGGCTGTTGCCGATGCCATAAAGACTGTTGCCAAAAGAACTAACTTTTTCATCATTGTTTGAAATTTTAATAGTGTATAATGTTACTCCGTGGAGGATGAGCCACGCGGCTCCCCTAAACACGGTGCAAAGGTACGACTTTTGGCGAAAACCGCAAAATGTTTTTGCTGCAAAATGCCGGAAAGCGCAAAATCTATGCTGTTCGCAGATCCTCAAAAGGCGAACCTCTCTATCATCCTGTAGGAATCGTGTGGTCTGAGACTGCGCAACGCGCAGATGGTCTGCTCGGGATGTTCGCTTTTGAACACGTAGCTGCCACTGACGAGCACGTCGACACCGGCCTTAACCAGTCGCGGAGCGGTCTCGCCCTGCACGCCACCGTCCACCTCTATTAGGGCTTTGCTGCCCGTGTGGTCCAGGAGCTGGCGCAGCCGTTGCACCTTCCCGATGGTGTTCTCGATGAACTGCTGTCCGCCGAAGCCGGGATTGACACTCATCAGCAACACCATGTCCACGTCGGCGGCAATGTCTTCCAGCATGGAGACGGGAGTGGAGGGATTGAGCGTGACACCAGCCTTCATACCCGCATCGTGGATTTCCTGTACCGTGCGGTGCAGATGGCGGCAGGCTTCCACGTGGATGTTCATCATCATCGCTCCCAGTTTGGCCGTCCGGCTGATGTACTGTTCGGGGTGAACCACCATGTAGTGTACGTCCAGCGGTTTTCGGCAGGCGGAGGCCACGGCTTCAAGCACAGGGAAACCGAAGGAGATATTGGGCACGAAGACCCCGTCCATCACGTCGAGATGGAGCCAGTCGGCTTCACTCCTGTTGATCATCTCTATGTCGCGGTCGAGATGCAGGAAATCGGCCGCCAGCAACGATGGAGAAACTTTTGTCATCTTGTTCAGTTGTTTTATGGTATGGTTCAGTAGGTTTTTCCGTTCATTCCACGTGGCACTGCTCCAGGTCTTTCATGCCGTTGAGGAAGTCGCGTGCCGTCATGCGCTTCTTGCCTGCCAGCTGGAGTTCTTCAAGGCGGAGCCATTCGTCGCCCGTGGCCACGAGCAGTTGCTTGCCCGTGATGCAGAGCGTACCGGGGCGTGTGGCGACAGCAGGCTGTCCGGTCTTTGCGGTGCGGTATACCTTCAGCAGGGTCGCCTTGCCGTCGGGCGTGACCAAACTGGTCCATGCACCGGGTACGGGACAGAGCCCCCGCACGAAGTCGTACACCCGTTTGGCCGTCTGCGTCCAGTCAATGCCGCAGTTCTCTTTGAAGAGCTTCGGCGCACCCTTCAGTGTCTCGCCGTCTTGGGCGGCCTGTACCGTGGTGGCCGGATGGCCGTCAGCGGCGATGATGTAGTCCACGGTATCGAGGCAGAGCTGTGCGCCAAGGTGCATCAGACCGTCGTAGACATACTCCACGTCGGCCTCGTCGGGAATGTCGAACGGACGGCTCATGATGATGCGTCCCGTATCGATGTCGTGGTCGAGGAAGAAGGTCGTCACACCCGTCTGGCGCTCGCCGTTGATGATGGCCCAGTTGATGGGGGCTGCGCCACGGTACTGCGGCAGCAGGGCTGCATGCACGTTGAACGTACCGTATTCGGGCATTGCCCACACTATCTCTGGCAGCATGCGGAACGCCACCACAATCTGGAGGTTGGCGCGGTAGCTACGCAGTGCCTCCACGAAAGCCTCGTCCTTCATCTTCTCGGGTTGCAGCACGGGAAGACCGTGTGCCAGCGCATATTGCTTCACGGCAGAAGCCTGGAGCACCGAGCCGTGGCGGCCGACGGCCTTGTCGGGCTTGGTGACAACGGCCACCACCGGGTAGCCCTGCTCCACCAGTGCCTGCAGTGTCTCGACGGCAAACTCGGGGGTGCCCATGAAAACGATTCTTAAATCTTCTTTCTTCATCGCGATACCTTATATATATTATTCTTGACTGAAGTCGCGCACCATCTTGCGGTACATGCTGTAGACACGTTTCTGGGAGATATAGCCGCGCAGGCAACGGTCGGCATCCAACACGGGAAGCCAGTCGGCCTGGGTGTGTTCAAAGGCTTTCATCACCTCGGTCATTGGCATGCCGTCGGTGAGCACTGCAGCAGACTCCGTCATGAGTTGTCGGGCCTGGAAGTGGTGGTACAGTTCCGTGCGGAACATCACATGGCGGATGCGCACGATGTCTATCTCGCCCAGCAGATGCCCAGCGGCATCCGTCACGGGGAGGACGCTCTGCCGGGAACGGCTGATGCGGTGCACAATCTGCCCCAGCTCCATATCGGCATCCACCGCCTGGTAGTCACGGTCTATGACGGTCTCCATGTTCATCAGCGTCAGCACAGAGTGGTCGGTGTGGTGGGTGAGCAGCTTGCCCTGTCGCGCCAGTCGCATGCCGTAGATGCTGTGTGGCTCAAAGATGATGATGGTGAGGTAGGCCGACACCGATACGATCATGAGCGGCATGAAGAGGTTGTAGCCGCTGGTAATCTCGGCGATGAGGAAGATGCCCGTCAGTGGGGCGTGCATCACGCCCGACATTACACCGGCCATGCCCAGCAGGGCGAAGTTCTTCTCGGGCACATAGATGCCGACCTCGTTGATGTTCCACAGTCGCGAGAAGAGGAAACCGGTGAAGCAACCAATGAACAGGCTGGGTGCGAACGTTCCGCCACAGCCGCCTCCACCGTTGGTCGCCGAGGTGGCGAACACCTTGGTGAAGAGCACCAGGGCGAGGTAGACCATCAGGTATTCGGGATGCCCGTAGAAGAGCGAGTTGTCGAGAATCTGGTTCCAGTCGGCCTCCGTCCGGCCGTTGAGTAGCAGGTTGATGGCGCGATAGCCCTCACCGTAGAGCGACGGGAAGAGGAAGATGAGTGCGCTGAGCACGCTACCGCCAATCAGTAGCTTGACGTAGGGCTTGTCCTTGAAGCGTGCAAAGACATCCTCGCAGGCATTCATGGTGCGGATAAAATAGAGGCTGACCAGTCCGCAGGTGATGCCCAGCAGGATGCAGGCTGGTACGCGTCCCACCGTCCAGTCGTTGTCGAGATGGAAGGTAAACAGCGTGGATGCACCGCTGAAGATATACGTGAAGCAGGTGGCAGTGACGCACGACACCAGTACCGGCAGCAGTGAGGCCATCGTCAGGTCAATCATCAGCACCTCCAGGGTGAAGACCAGTCCGGCTATCGGGGCTTTGAAGATGCCGGCAATGGCTCCTGCTGCACCGCATCCCACCAGCGTCATTAGGGTTTTGTTGTCCAGATGGAACACCTGTCCGAGCCTCGAACCGATGGCCGACCCAGTCAGTACGATAGGTGCCTCGGCACCCACAGAGCCACCGAAGCCGATGGTGATGGCCGAGGCAATGACCGACGACCACGTGTTGTGGGCTTTCAGCCGCGACTGCTTCGACGAGATGGCATAGAGGATTCGCGTGATGCCGTGGGAGATGTTGTCCTTGACAATGTGGCGCACGAAGAGGGAGGTGAGGTAGATGCCGATGACGGGGTAGACGAGGTAGAGCCAGTTGGAACCCGTGGCGGTGAATTTGCCGGTCAGTAGCGATCCAATCAGGTCGATGAGGCTGTGCAGGATGAAGGCGGCTACGGCAGAGAGCAGTCCCACGAGGAAGGCCAAAACGAGCAGGAACATCCTGTCGCTCACGTGTGTGGTGCGCCACTCGTGTATTCGCTGTAACCAGCCGTAGCGTATCGCTGTCTCCTGATGGCTCATGTCGGTTATGGGTGGGGTTATTTGCGTATGACGGTGACTTGTCCGTCCATTGTCAGTTTGATGATGCTGGACGGCTGGTGGGGCTTGTGCTCCTGCCGCCGGCTCCAGCACACGTAGTCGACGGACTCAATGATTTTCGGGTCGATGTCACCGTAGTTCTGTGCGGCTGGTTCACCGCTGATATTGGCCGAGGTGGACACGAGAGCTTTCTGGAAGCGGAAGCATAGCTCCTTGGAGAACGGCTCCTGAGTGATGCGGATGCCGATGGAGCCGTCGTCGGCTATCAGGTTCTCTGCCAGGTTGACCGCCCCGTCGAGGATGACGGTGGTAGGCTTGTCGCAGCAGTCAATGAGTTGCCATGCCACATCGGGCACTGTGCGCACGTAACGCTGGAGTCGTGCGTCGCTGTCCACCAGACAGATGAGTGCCTTCGAGTCGTCGCGCTGCTTGATGCGGTAGACGCGCTTCACGGCCTCGCTGTTGGTGGCATCGCATCCGATGCCCCACACCGTGTCGGTAGGGTAGAGGATGACGCCGCCCTTGCGGAGCACTTCCACAGCGTTGCGTATGTCTTCTTCTCGGGTCATAATGGTTGTTTAGAATTCTGAGGTGAAATGGAATTTGATGTGCTCGAAGTCCTGCTGGGCCATCGAGAGCACATAGCTGGAGTCGGCGAGGAATACGTCGCGTCCCTCCTTGTCCTTGGCCATATACTGGTATTTACGCTTCTTGAAATTGTCGAGTTCGGCGGCATTGTCGCTCTCAATCCAGCAGGCCTTGTAGAGGTGGACGGGTTCCCAGCGGCACTTGGCGTTGTATTCGTTTTCCAACCGGTACTGGATGACCTCAAACTGCAGCTGGCCCACCGTGCCGATAATTTTGCGCCCGTTGAACTGGTTGACGAACAGTTGGGCCACGCCCTCGTCCATCAGCTGGTCGATGCCCTTCTGCAACTGTTTCGACTTCATCGGGTCATCGTTCTCAATGTATTTGAACAACTCGGGCGAGAACGACGGCAGACCACGGAAATGCAGCGTCTCGCCCTCGGTCAGCGTATCGCCAATCTTGAAGATGCCGTTGTCGGGCAGTCCCACGATGTCGCCCGGCCACGCCTCGTCAATGGTGCTTTTGCGCTGCGCCATGAACTGGGTGGGACTGGAGAAGCGCAGCGTCTTGCCCTGCCGCACGTGGAGGTAGGGCTGGTTGCGCAGGAACTTGCCCGAGCAGACCTTGCAGAAGGCGATGCACGAGCGGTGATTGGGGTCGATGTTGGCGGTGATCTTGAAGATGAAGCCCGTGAATTTGGGTTCGTCGGGTTGTACCGTGCGCTCCTCGGCTTTCGTCTCCCGTGGACTTGGCGCAATCTGTACGAAGCAGTTGAGCAGCTCCTGCACGCCGAAGTTGTTGAGTGCCGAACCGAAGAATACCGGAGCCACCTCGGCGGCGCGGTAGGTCTCTACCTCGAAGGCCGGATAGACTCCGTCCACCAGTTCGAGATCTTCGCGCAGTTTCGCGGCATCCTGTCCGCCCACCCGTTCGTCGAGGGCGGTGCTGTTGATGTCGATCTCCACCTTTTCCGTCACGCGTTGCTTGTCGGGCGTGAAGAGGTCGAGCTTCTGTTCGTAGATGTTGTAGACCCCCTTGAACTTCGCCCCTTGGTTGATGGGCCAGGAGAGTGGGCGCACCTTGATTTCCAGTTGCTGTTCGAGTTCGTCGAGCAGGTCGAAGGGGTCGCGTCCCTCGCGGTCCATCTTATTGATGAAGATGATGACGGGCGTGTTGCGCATCCGGCAGACATTCATCAGCTTGCGGGTCTGCGCCTCTACGCCTTTCGCACCGTCCACCACGATGATGGCCGAGTCGACGGCAGTCAGCGTGCGATAGGTGTCTTCGGCAAAGTCCTGGTGACCCGGGGTGTCGAGGATGTTCACCTTATACTCTGTGTCCGTCCCTTCGGGTGTGTAGTCGAACTCCATGACGGAGGTGGAAACCGAGATGCCGCGTTGCTTCTCGATGTCCATCCAGTCGGAGGTGGCGGTCTTCTTGATTTTGTTGCTCTTCACCGCTCCGGCCACCTGGATTTGCCCGCCGAAGAGGAGGAATTTCTCGGTCAGCGTGGTCTTACCGGCATCCGGGTGGGAGATGATGGCGAAGGTTCTTCTTCTTTCTATTTCTTGATTCATAATTGGTCGATACAGGATTTTAGACTGTCTTCCCAGTGGGGAATTTCCATGTGATAGGTGGTCTTGAACTTGGTTTTGTCCAGCACACTGTAACTGGGGCGCGGGGCTGCCGACGGGTATTCAGCGGTGTGGAGCGGACGGATGTGGCAGGTGGTGATGCCGGCCAAGCGGTGGATGGCCTTAGTGAAATCGTACCACGAGGTGACGCCCTCATTGGAAAAATGGTAGATGCCGGGCTGGATGCCCTGTTCTACGGCGGTCATGATGGCCACGGCGAGATCGCTGGCATAGGTCGGCGTGCCAATCTGGTCGAACACCACGCCCATGTCCTGCCGCTCATGCCCCAGACGTATCATCGTCTTCACGAAGTTGTTGCCGAAGGCGGAGTAGAGCCATGCCGTGCGGATGACCATGGCCTGCTGGCAGAACTTCAGCACATTGAATTCACCGGTGAGCTTGGTTCTGCCGTAGACGCTGTTGGGGCGGGTCTCATCGGTCTCAACATAAGGCGTGTGCTGCGTGCCGTCGAAGACGTAGTCCGTGGACACCTGTACCATCCAGCCGCCGCGCTGTCCGACGGCGCGTGCCAAATAGGCCGGTGCCGTGGCGTTGAGCGTGGTGCACAACTCCTCGTCGCTTTCCGCCTTGTCTACGGCGGTATAGGCGGCACAGTTGATGATGCCGTCGATGTCGTGTTCCGCCACGAAATGTTCGACAGCAGCACTATCGGTGATGTCCAGCTCTGCGTGGTCTGTGTTATAGAAGGTGTGGTGGGTGTGGTCGGCTTCCAGCCGTTGTATCTCGTTGCCCAGTTGTCCGTGGCACCCAGTAATCAGTATGTTCATGGCGTTATTCGAATTGAAGCGGTTCTTCCTTGTCTTTGAAGTAATAGTCGTTGAGCATGCCTATCAGCGTGCTGATTTCTTGGATGGCGTGTTGCGTGTTGGGTGTAATCTCTTGCTTCTTGAGGCGCAGCAGCATCACGCCGTAGAGTGAGTTGAAGCAGGTCTCAATCTCGTTCTCCTCTTTGTTGGCTCCCCGGTTGCGCAGCTCCACGATGAAGGGCAGTACCTTATAGTATTCGGCACTGTAGAAGGGGAACTTCGAACTGCTCAGCAGTTGGGCGTGCAGCTCTTCAAGCATCTGCAGGGTGACCTTGTTGATTTGCAGGTGTCCCTTCTCGCGGCAGCCCTCACTGTTCATCATGCGGATGAGGTTGCCAAACCAGTCGGCCTCCTCTTCCTTCTGCTCGTCGCTGTAGTCGAAGCGGTCGATGTATTCGCGGCGGATGCGGCTCAGCGAACAGTCGAAGGCGCGTATGATGTCCTCCACCTGCCACATGTAGAGCAGATATTCCGCGATGTTGGTCTTTCTGAGTTGTTGTGCTATTTGCATAATCCGATAGTCCTAAAAACGGTAGAGGTTGGTGCAGGTGCCGAAGAGGAATATCACCGAGAAGATGATGACGACGGCCCCGATAATCTGGTTGATGATGCGGATGCCGCCCGCATCGAAGATGCCGCGCACCTTGTCGATGAGCCATGTCAGTCCGTACCACCAGACGAGGGCTCCCGCCACGATGCTGGCAAAGCCCACCATCATCTCGAACGGCCTGTCTGGAATGACGAAGGCGAACTGCGCGAAGAGTCCCATGAAGAGGAAGATGATGAGGGGGTTGGAGAAGGTAACCAGGAATGCCGTGATGGCATTGTGGGTCAGCGAACCACGTTGCTTGCCTGACTGGTGGATGTTGCGTGTGGGGTCGGAGCGCCAGGTGTAGATGCCGAAGGCCAGCAGGATGATGCTACCGATAATCTGGAGGTAGAACTTGTTTCTGTCGTTGTTGATGAAGTCCATGACGAACGCCATACCAAAGCCCGTAATGGCGGCATAGATGATGTCGCTCACGGCGGCTCCCACTCCAGTGATGAACCCGTACCAACGGCCTTTGTTCAGTGTGCGCTGCACACAGAGTACGCCCACGGGACCCATCGGTGCCGAGGCAATCATGCCGATGAGCATGCCCTTGAACACCAGATCGACAATATTTATATGTATAGGAAACGGCATATCGACTGCAAAGGTACGAATAAGCGAGCGAAATGCAAAGGAAAACTCGTTTTTCTTTTTCTCGGGCATTTCTTTCTGAAAAACTTTGCCCGTTTGCCGATTTTTTCATAACTTTGCCGCTGTTAAAGCTAAAACCAACTTAAATATAAATACTATGAGTGAACAACAAGGCATCAAGCCATACGTCATCGGACTCGATCTCGGTGGCACTAATTCCGTGTTCGGCATCGTGGATGCACGTGGCGACATCAAGACACAGACTGCTATCAAGACTGGCGGATATGCTTCCGTCGACGACTATGTGAAGGCATCCGTCGAAGCCCTGCAACCCATCATCGACCAGATGGGCGGCATCGGGAACATCAAGGCCATGGGCATCGGAGCACCCAACGGCAACTATTACAACGGCACCATCGAGTTTGCTCCCAACCTGCCTTGGGCACACAACGGGGTTGTCCCCTTGGCCAAGCTGTTCAGCGATGCGCTCGGCATTCCCGTTGCGCTGACCAACGATGCCAACGCTGCCGCCGTAGGCGAGATGGTGTATGGCGTGGCGCGAGGCATGAAGAACTTTATTGTCATCACCCTCGGCACGGGCGTAGGTTCGGGCATCGTGGTCAACGGACAGTTGCTCTATGGTCACGACGGCTTTGCCGGTGAGCTGGGGCATGTCATCGTGGTACGCGGTGCAGAAGGCCGTCCCTGCGGTTGCGGACGCACTGGGTGTCTAGAAGCTTACTGCTCTGCCACGGGTGTGGCACGTACCGCTCGCGAGATGCTGGAGAAGACCGACCGCCCGTCCCTGCTCCGCGAGATGGACCCAGAGAAAATCACGTCCCTCGATGTCAGCATTGCCGCCGGAAAGGGCGACGATTTGGCCAAGGAGATCTTCGACTTCACGGGTCATCTGCTCGGTGAGGCCTGTGCTGACTTTGCGGCGTTCTCTTCGCCTGAAGCCTTCATCTTCTTCGGTGGACTGGTCAAGGCTGGCGACCTCATCATGAACCCCATCAAAGAAGCCTACGACAGCCATGTGCTGAAAATTTTCAAGGGCAAGGCGCAGTTCCTGGTGAGCGGTCTTGAGGGCTCCTCGGCCGCCGTGCTCGGTGCCTCTGCCATCGGTTGGGAGATATAAGACAGCAACATAGATCGTATACAAATGAACAACCCATCCGCAGGTGCATACGAATATGCACCTGCGGATTGTTGTGGTATGCTCGGCATGAGCATTGTCTAACGGGTGGAAGTCCCGAGTAAGCCCTAATAGCGGGAATTACATAGCCAAGAGCAAGGGTGTTC
>CAVBXH010000016.1:0-34700 GCA_963599475.1 Acutalibacteraceae bacterium
AGCAATCTATCAAGAAATCTATGCCCTTGAAGCGGCGAAGGTACGCATAAGCTGCTGACAAAGGCAACTTAAAGTGATTAGCAAAAGCACCCACGCAACAGTTGACGTATTCTAATATATTATGTGTCAAATCCATATTCTACAATTTTAAAACTTCTAATTACAAATTTACGGTATAAGTGCCAACGAGGTCTCACGCCTTTGGCGCCGGGCGATGCACCAGTGACGCACCGATGCTGACCACCAGCACGGCCACGATGAAGAGGAGGGAGGCTACGGCATCGATTTCCAGATATTCGTGTACCAGCATCTTCAGACCGATGAACACCAGCAGGACACAGACGCCCACCTTCAGATAGCGGAAGCGGTCGGCGATGGCGGCCAGCAGGAAGAACATGGCGCGCAAGCCCAGGATGGCGAAGATGTTGGAGAAGAACACGACATACGGGTCGAGCGACACGGAGAAGACGGCTGGGATGCTGTCGAAGGCGAATATCAGGTCGCTGAACTCGATGACCAGCACGGTGACGAACAGGGGCGTGAGCAGCCAGCGGCCGTTGTTCCGCACGAAGAAGCGGTCGCCCTCAAACTGTGGGTGCATGCGTCCCGTCTTGGAGAGGAATCGCACCAGGGGGTGGCGCTCCACGTCCATCTCCTCCTTCTTGTTGCGGTTGACGAACATCTTCACGCCACTGTATATGAGCAGTGCGCCGAAGAGCAGCAACACCCAGTCGAAGCGGCTGATGATGGCGGCACCGAGGAAGATGAAGACGAAGCGGAGGACGATGGCTCCCAAGATGCCCCAGTTGAGCACGTGCTGGTATTCGTCCTTGCCCACGCCGAAGGAGGCGAAAATCATCATCATGACGAAGAGGTTGTCGACCGAGAGCGTCTTCTCGATGAGATAGCCCGAGATGTACGAGACGGTCATATAGTGGCGGTACTGTTGCAGGCTGGCCTCGAAATCGTTGGGGTCGAGCTTCAGATGGGCTGCGTAACGGGAGGCGACGGTCTGCAAGTCCTGCATGGTCTCGATGCCGTGTACCATGTCGCCGTGAAACCAGAGGAACACGGAGAAGAGCAGGGCGAGCCCGATCCAGACGCCCGTCCACGTGCCGGCCTCCTTGATAGATACCACGTGTGCCTTGCGATCGATGACCAGCATGTCGAGCACGAGAATAAACGCGATGAAGGCGATGAAGCCCACAAGAAACAGTATTTCGTTCATGTCCTTTGTCTTTGTTAAGCGGCACAAAGATACAATTAAGTGAGGGAAAAACAAAAAAACAACGGAAAGAATTTGGCTGTTCCTGCCTTTTTTCCTACTTTTGCATCCAGACTCATCAAAACTAAAGCACAATGAAAAGACATTTCCTGCTTTCGCTGGTTGCCCTGCTGGCCTTTTCTGGCACGGTCCACGCACAGGTGGCGTGGGGCATCCATCCCTGGGCTCACAAACGGGTGGCCTATTTCGGCGACTCCATCACCGACCCCCGAAACAACGGTTCGAAACTGAAGTACTGGAACTTTCTGGAGGAGTGGCTCGGCATCACGCCCTACGTCTATGGCGTGAGCGGACGGCAATGGGACAACATTCCGGCACAGACGGAGAAGTTGCAACAGGAGCACGGCGACTCGGTGGACGCCATCGTCGTGTTCATCGGCACCAACGACTTCAATGCCGGAATCCCCATCGGCGAATGGCAGACCGTCAAGGAAGAACAGGTGATGGCAGGCATCCACGAGCCGAAGCATCTGGTGGACCGCAAACGGATGCGCCCCATCATGGATACGTCCACCTATCGCGGACGCATCAACATCGCCCTCGACAAGCTGAAGCGCACCTACCCCACCAAGCAGATTGTGCTGGTCACGCCCATCCACCGGGCGGGCTTCTACAGCAGCGAGAAGAACTGGCAACCCACCGAGGACTACTACAACCGCTGCGGTGAGCCATTCCTGCGCTATGTGGAGGCGGTCAAGGAAGCCGGCAACCTCTGGGCTGTTCCCGTCATCGACCTCAATGCCGTCAGCGGACTATTTCCGATGATGGACGAAGGCGCTGTCTATTTCAAGGACAAAGAGAAGGACCGCCTGCATCCCAACGACGAAGGACACCGCCGCATGGCCGCCACGCTGGTCTACCAGCTCGCCGCCCTGCCCTGCACGTTCTGACCCTGCAACGGTCAGCGGAAGGCGTTGACGAGGTTGGCCACGCGGACAGCCTCCTCTTCCTGCATCAACGGATGGCAGGGGAGGCTGAGTTCCTGTCGATGAAGTCGTTCCGTGACGGGAAATGACCCGTTTAGCGCGGGGAAACAAGCCTGATGATGAGGCGGAATGGGATAATGGATGGCCGTCCCGATTCCCTGCGCTTCCAAGTAGCGGCGCAGGTCGTCGCGCCTTTCGCAGAACACGGGATAGATGTGATAGACGGCGCCGGGCGACATCCGTACGGTCTGCACCAGCGGATGATGGGAGAGCATCGCGTCATAGACCGCAGCAATGCGACGGCGCACGCGGTTGTCGACATCCAGCCAAGCGAGCTTCACGTCGAGCACCGCCGCCTGCACCTCGTCCATCCGCGAGTTGCGGCCACAATGGCTGAACACATATTTCCGGCTACTCCCGTAGTTTCCCAAGCAGCGCACCATATCCGCCAGCCTATCGTCGTCGGTCGTCACCGCCCCGGCATCGCCGAGTGCCCCGAGGTTCTTCGTGGGATAGAAGCTGTGGCCGGCCGCATCGCCCAGCGAACCCGTCTTCCGTCCGTTCCATTCGCAGCCGTGCGCCTGCGCATTGTCCTCAATCAGCTTCAGTCCGTATTGCCGACAAAGGTCTGCGATGCGGGACGTATAGGCGCAGTTGCCATAAAGATGGACAATCATTACGGCACGGGTGCGCGCGGTAATGGCCTGTTCGACAAGGCGGTCGTCTATCTCCAGCGTCTCCGCACGGGGTTCCACCAGCACGGGGACAAGGCGGTTCTCCGCAATCGCCAGGACGGAAGCCTGGAACGTGTTGGCAGGCACGATGACCTCGTCGCCCTCGCGCATCACGCCCAGCTCCATGTAAGCACGCAGGATCAGCCACAGCGCATCGAAGCCATTGCCACAGCCGACACAGTGGCGCGTGCCGATGTAGTCGGCATAGTGCGTCTCGAAGCGTTGCACGGACTTCCCTTGCAGATAGCGACCGCTCCGCAGCACGCGGCACAAGGCTTCCTGCAACTGCTGCATCCGATCCTCCGGCAGTCCCTTTAAGTCCAAGTATTCCATCCCGTTAGAGTGTCCATTGATAAGTGTCGTAGCAAATGCTCCGCGCACCGAATCCCTCTTTCTGATAGGCCAACGATGCGTTTAAGTCGCAGGAGTCTGTCACCGTAGATTTCCCGAAGTCGAAATAGCGGCAACCGAACGTGGTGGGCTGCAACAGGTGTTCAAACAGTGCGTCGAGCACATGGAGGCGCTTCCCTTCCGCCGAGGCGGCAATGTACTGCACATGAACGGTCTGCCGACAGACGTACACCACTGTCCCTCCCTCGACGCGACCGCCTATCATGGCCACGAAGAGCCGGATCTGCTGGGGGAAGCGGCTGTGGAGCAACCGTATCTCGTCCAACGTATGAACGGGAGCAACGCTGTATTTCTGCTGAAGATTGTTCGTCAAAATCTGCCAAAAGGCCGTGTAATCCTCGGTCTCGCCCACCACGCAACCCTGTCGTCGGGCCACCCGCGCCCCATGCCTGCGAATGTCGCGCCAAGGCAACGGATGATTCATGCAAACCATTGCAGCAATATCGCGCCCAACAAGTTGCGCGCGGCACACCTTGAACAGGGCATACAAATCCTCCTCCGCCGCATACTGATGATAAATCCAAGGCACGGGTTTGTAGCGCACCGCATGAAAGCCCTCGCGGCGCAGATAGTCGTTGAGTTCGGAGAACAACGCCGCGACGCGTTCCGCCGTGGCCTTTTCGTCCATCAACAGACCGCCGTAGGTCAGTCCGTCGTGCGAACAAAGCACGTCGCCACTCCTGTTTGCCGGCAACAACGCCACGATCCTGCCCTTCCACCAGACCATCAGCGACGCATCGTGGAAGCAGTCGGCATGATAGTCCATGTACTGCCGATGAAACAGGAACGTGGCATTCTTCGAACGTGCCACAAACCCATTCCACGCGTCAGCATCCGAGGGCAGATAAGGCGTTATTTGGAACATCGCGCGTAATTCAGAAACTCGTCGTAGTCTTCCATATAGTCCGCTGCATCATAATGCTCGGAGGCCAGCACCAGACACACCGCACCCGACGAGAAGTCGTCCAGCGTCAGCCAGACGCCCCGTTCGATGAGTAGTCCCTGATAGGGATGGTTGAGTAGCAGCGTCTTCCGTTCGAACCCGTTGTCGAGCGTGACGTGGAACGCACCGCTCACGGCCACCAGCATCTGCCGGAGCTGCCGGTGGGCGTGTCCGCCCCGGCTTCCACCGCCCGGCACATCATACAGCCAATAGACCCGTTTGATGTCGAAGGGAACGGCATCCAGTGCTTCCGCCACCGTGAGACTGCCCCGCGGGTCGGCAATCTTCGGAAGGGCTACCAATTTAATGTCTAAGTTTCGCATAGGGGTCAGTGCCCAAGACCGTCTTGGCCAACCGCTTGGCCTTGTCGCGCAGCGCATCCGTGTCTGCCGTGGTGTCTCCATAGCACAGCACCACGCCCATGCGTCGTCCCGGATGAGCCTCCGGCTTGCCGAAGATGCGCACGCGAGTGCATTCCTCCTTCAGTGCATCGACGAGGTTATAGTCCAGCGATCCTTGTTTCTCCTCGGGTGAGAGAATGACCGCCGAAGCCCCGGCGTGTTCCAGACGGATGTCGGCGATGGGCAGTCCCATCACGGCGCGGAAATGCAGTTCAAACTCCGAGAGGTTGGTGGTGTGGCCGAGCGTCACCATGCCCGTGTCGTGCGGCCGCGGACTCAGCTCCGAGAAAATCACCTCGCCCTGCTTGGTCAGGAAGAACTCCACGCCCCAGATGCCGAATCCCGTCAGGGCTTTCGTCACCTGGTCTGCCATGTGCTGCGCCTGCTTCAGTGCCTCATCGGAAATCCGGTAGGGTTGCCACGACTCGCGATAGTCGCCACCCTTCTGCACATGGCCGATGGGCGGACAGAACAGTGTCGGGCCGTTCTTCTGCGTGACGGTCAGGAGCGTGAACTCCGATTCGAAGTCAATGAACTCCTCGATGATGACCTCTTTCACGTCGCCGCGACTGCCTTCCATGGCCTCCTTGAAAGCCTGTTCAAGTTCACCGTCGTTGTGGACATAGCTCTGGCCGTGGCCCGACGACGACATCAGCGGTTTCACCACACAGGGGAAACCAATCTCGTCGGCCGCCGTCTTGAACTCCTCATACGTCTTGGCGTAGAAATACTTGGCGGTGCGCAGTCCCAAGTCGCGCGATGCCAAGTCGCGAATGGCTCGTCTGTTCATGGTGAAGTTGACGGCGCGGGCAGAAGGCACAACCTGTATGCCCTGCTTCTCGAAGTCGAACAGGCGTTCCGTGCGGATGGCCTCAATCTCCGGCACAATGATGTCGGGCTGGTGTCTGTTGACCACCGCCGTCAGTGCCTCGCCGTCGAGCATCGAGAAGATTTCCCTTTCGTCCGCCACCTGCATGGCCGGAGCATTGTCATAACGGTCGCAGGCCACCACATAAGCCCCTGCGCGTTTCGCGGCGATGACGAACTCCTTGCCGAGCTCACCGCTTCCAAGTAGTAGTATTTTCTTCATTGACTTGAAATGATATTATTGGTTTGCGTACATGTTGTCATAGTATTTCTGGTAGTCGCCGGAGGTCACCTGGTCGAGCCAGTCTTGATGATCCAAGTACCAGCGCACGGTTTTCTCGATGCCTTCCTCAAACTGGAGACTGGGTTCCCAACCGAGTTCCTTTTGGAGCTTCGTCGAGTCGATGGCGTAGCGGAGGTCGTGGCCAGCACGGTCGGTGACGTAGGTGATGAGGTCGAGGTCTTCGTTCTCCTGGCGTCCGAGCAAACGGTCTACGGTGCGGATGAGCACCTTGACAATGTCGATGTTCTTCCACTCGTTGAAGCCTCCGATGTTGTACGTCTCGGCCACCTTCCCTTCGTGGAAGATGAGATCGATGGCGCGGGCATGGTCTTCCACATAGAGCCAGTCGCGCACGTTCTCGCCCTTGCCATAGACTGGCAGCGGCTTGCGGTGGCGGATGTTGTTGACGAAGAGCGGAATCAGCTTCTCTGGAAACTGGTAGGGGCCGTAGTTGTTGGAGCAGTTGGTCACGATGACGGGCATTCCGTAGGTGTCGTGGAAGGCACGCACAAAGTGGTCGCTGCTGGCCTTCGAGGCCGAGTAGGGCGAATGGGGGTTGTACTTGGTCGTTTCGAGGAAGAAGCGGTCGCCGTAGGCCAGATGATGCTCTTCGGAACTGGCCTTCGTGGTGAACGGCGGCAGGATGCCGTCGGGGTGCGTCAACTCCAGTGCGCCATACACCTCGTCGGTGGAGATGTGGTAGAAGCGCTTGCCCTCGTACTTCTCCGGCAGCGACTCCCAGTAGACTTTCGCCGCCTGGAGCAGCGAGAGCGTCCCCATGACGTTCGTCTGCGCAAAGGTAAAGGGGTCTTTGATGGAGCGGTCCACGTGGCTCTCGGCGGCCAGATGGATGATGCCGTCCACGGCTTTCTCCTGCATGAGTTTCAGGAAACCGTCGAAGTCGCAGATGTCCATCTTGACAAACTCGTAGTTGGGCTTGTCCTCAATGTCCTTGAGGTTGGCCAGATTGCCGGCATAGGTCAGCTTGTCGAGGTTGATGATGCGGTACTCTGGGTATTTGTTCACGAACAGGCGAACGACGTGAGAGCCTATAAATCCGGCTCCTCCGGTAATGACGATGGTTTTCATATCTATCGGTTTTTCCTTGTGATGGTTTTATGGATGCGTGCCGAGCGTGATGACCTCGCAGTCCTTGAACGTGCGTTGGTCGATGGTCAGGCGCACCAGTGTCCGATCCTTGTGCCACCCCTGCAGCCCGGCTGCTCCCGGGTTGACGTGCAACAGGTTGAGCGTCTTGTCGTATTTGATTTTGAGGATGTGCGAATGGCCGCTGATAAAGAGCTGTGGCGGCGAGGCATAGATCTGTCCTCGGATGCTCGCATCGTAATTGCCAGGGTAGCCTCCGATGTGCTTCATGAGCACCTCCACCTCCTCACACTTCCAGCGTAGCACCTCGGGGTACATCAGCCTGAGGTCGCCGCCGTCGCAGTTGCCACAGACAGCCACCAGAGGGCGGAATGCTGCCAACCGCTCGGCCACCTCTGTCGAACCGATGTCGCCGGCGTGCCATATCTCGTCACACTCCTCGAAATAGGTCAGGTACTTGTCGTCCCAGTAGGCGTGTGTGTCGCTGATGATTCCGATTCTCTTCATAGCGGCGTTTACTATCAGTCAAGGTGCAGATACTGCCGCACAAAGTCGGCGATGATGCGTTCCGTGGCCTGCAGCCCCAGCTTCGAGGAATTGATGCAGAGGTCGTAGGATGCGGCATAGCCCCATTTCTTTCCCGTGTAGTAGTTGTAGTAGGCGGCACGCGTCGACTCCCCACGCTCGATGAATTTCCGTGCCGCCTCTTCGCTGAGGTTCTGGCGTTCCATCACCGTGCGGATGCGGCAGTCGATGTCGGCCGTGACGAACACGTTGACCACCCTCGGGAAGTCGCGCAACACATAGTCGGCACAGCGTCCCACGAAGACACACGACGACGCCTCGGCAGCCTTGCGGATGGCGTCGCTCTGGAACTGGAACAGGCTCTCCTGCGAGAACCCGTTGCCATAGATGCTGTTGTCGGACATGTGCGGCACGTGGAGATGGAACAGCGATCGGAGGAAGCCGCGTTGCTCGTCGTTCTGCTCGAAAAACCGCTCACAGAAGCCGCTTTCCTTGGCGGCCAGGTTGAGCAGTTCACGGTCGTAGCACTGTGCGTGGAAGTCGTCGGCAAGCATCCGCGCGATGTCGCGTCCGCCACTGCCGAGCTGACGGCCCACGTTGATGATGATGTTGTTATTGGACATTGGCTTTTAGTTTTTTCTTGTAGGATTCCATGATGAACCACGTCACAACGAAGGCAATGGCGTCGCTGGCCGGCAGGGCTGCCCACACCCCGTCAATCTTGAAGATGGACGGCAGCACGAGGAGTAGCGGCACGAGGAAGAGCATCTGTCGCGAGAGCGAGAGCAGCATGCTGACCTTCGCCTTGCCGATGGACTGAAAGAAGCTGGTGACCACCATCTGGTAGCCAATCAGTGGGAACAGCAGCATGTTGATTTGTATGGCCTTGACGGACTGGCTGATGAGGGTCTGGTCGGAGGTAAAGATGCGGGCGCAGTAGTACGGTAGCGTCTCGCCCAGTATCCAGCCCACGACGACCACTGCCGTGGCTGCCAACATGGCCAGACGCACCACACTGATAAGGCGTTCGTGGAGCTGTGCGCCGTAGTTGTATCCGGCAATGGGTTGCAGTCCCTGGTTGATGCCCATCACCACCATCAGGAAGATGAAGGCGATGCGGTTGGCAATGCCGTAGGCACCCACGGCCAAGTCGCCGCCGTAGCGCACCAGTGCCGTGTTGATGATGATGACCACCACGCAGGCGCAGGCATTCATGGCGAAGGGCGACATACCGATGGCGAGGATGTTCTTTACGATGTCGGATCGCAGGCGGTAGATGCCGCGCTTGAAATGGATGAGTTCCGAGGATCGCGAGAAGAGGGAGATCTGCCAGCACAAGGCCAACACCTGGGCGAGGATGGTCGCCACGGCTGCGCCCCGGATTCCCATGTCAAAGCCCCAGATGAAGATGGGGTCGAGGATGGTGTTGACGATGACGGTGAAGATCGTGGCGTACATGGCCATGCGTGGCTTCGACACCGCGCGGAGCAGGGCGTTGAGTCCGAAGTAGAGATGCGTAAATACGTTGCCCAACAGGATAATCTGCATGTACTCGCGCGCATAGCCTATCGTGTTTTCCGTTGCCCCGAAGAAATAGAGAATGGGGTCGAGAAACAACAGGCAGACCACGCCGAGGAGCACGCCCGTGATGATTTTCAGCATGACGGCATTGCCCAGTAGCAGTCCCGCCGTCTTGTAGTCTTTCTGTCCGAGCTTGACGGACAGGTAAGTGGAGGCTCCCACACCGATAGCCGCTCCCACGGCTCCCGTCAGGTTCATGAAGGGGAAGGTGACGGCCAGTCCCGAGATGGCCATAGCCCCCACGCCTTGTCCGATGAAGATGGAGTCCACCATGTTGTAGAGGCTGGAGGCCGTCATGGCCACGATGGCCGGTAGCGCATATTGTGTCAGCAGCTTTCCTACGGGTTTTGTTCCCAGTTCAAGGGTCGCTTGTTTATTGTCCATTTCCGATATTTTCTGCAAAGTTAGCAACAATCTGCCAAAAATCCAAACCTTCCGTCTTAATCTTTCTTTATTCTTTGGCCGTTTGCGCTTTTCTTCGTACCTTCGCGCCCCGAAAAGAACAACCCGAGAAAATGCAAAGATTCCTGTTCCTCCTGTTTACAGTCGTCTGCTACACGATGGTGTCAGCGGAAACGGCTCAGCATGCCGAACGGATCAGGAACAAGGTCTGTCCAGCCTATATCTACCGCGTCACGCTGGCCGACAAGAACGGGTCGTCCTACTCCCTCGACCGCCCCTCGCGCTTCCTCTCCCGCCGATCCATCGAACGGCGCAAGCGACAGGGACTGGCCGTGGACTCCACCGACCTGCCCGTCTGTCCCCACTACATCCGGGAGATAGAGAACCGCAAGGCGACGGTGATCGGGCAGAGCCGCTGGAACAACACCGTGCTTGTCGAACTGCGCGACACCAGTGAGATGTTGCGCATCCGACAGTTGCCGTTCGTCAGCCGCTGCCGCAGGGTGTGGGAAGCCCCCGACAGCATCGAACCTACCGCCATCAAGACGCACTACCACGACGCGTTTCTGCCCTCCGACAGCATTCCCGGCAGTGTCTACGGGCGCGCTGATGCACAGATGAAGGGCATGAACGGCCATCGGTTGCACGCCATTGGCTTCCGCGGCGAGGGCATGATGATTGCCGTGCTCGACGGAGGATTCAAGAATGTAGACCGTCTCCCTGCCTTCTCGCAGGTGGACATCCGAGGGGCGCGCGACTTCGTCTTCCCAGCATTGCCGTCGGTGTTCCACGAGATTGACCACGGCACGCGGGTGCTCTCCACCATGGCCGTCAATACACCTTATTATTATATAGGGGCAGCACCGAAGGCCTCCTACTGGCTCTTGCGCTGCGAAGACCCGCAGTCGGAACAGGAAGTGGAGGAAGACTACTGGGCCATGGCGGTGGAGTTTGCGGACTCCGTGGGCTGCGACCTCATCAACTCGTCGCTCGGCTATCATCAGTACGACCACGGCATCGGCTCTCATCAGCTCTGGCAGCTCGACGGCCACTCCACGCTCATCAGTCGCACGGCCTCGATGGTGGCCAGCAAGGGCATGGTTTTGGTCAGCTCGTCGGGCAACACGGGGATGGGAGTCTGGAAGAAAATCACGTTTCCGGCCGATGCCGACGACTGCATCACCGTGGGAGCCGTCACGGAGGAGGAGACCAACGCACCGTTCAGTGCCGTGGGACCCACGCAAGACGGGCGCATCAAGCCTGACGTAGTGGCCTTTGGCAGTCCAGCCACGGTGGTCACGGGGCGCGGCACCATCGTGCAGGACATGGGCACCTCGTTTGCCTCGCCGCTTGTCTGCGGCATGGTGGCGTGCCTGTGGCAAGCCCTGCCCGACCTCACCGTCCAGCAAATCCTCCAACTCATTCGCCAAACCAGCCGCAACCAGGCCCACCCCGACAACATCACGGGCTACGGCATTCCCAACTTCTGGCGCGCCTACATGACGGGGCGCATGTGGATCAACGAACAAAACCCTTCTGAACAGGAATGATCATGGACGACCACCGTCACTTCTCCCTACTGACGCTCAACGCCCTGGTGCGCGAGGCCGTCAGCGAGGCCCTGCCCGACGAATACTGGGTGGAGGCGGAGCTGGCGGAGTGTCGCGAGCGCGGCGGCCACTGCTACATGCAACTGGTGGAGAAAGACCCGCGATCCAATGTGCCTGTGGCGAACGCGTCGGCCAAGTGCTGGCGACAGACGTGGGCACTACTCCATCCCGCTTTCCTGCGCGCCACAGGACAGTCCCTGCGCGCCGGCATGAAGGTGCTGCTGCGCGTCTATCCGCAGTTCCATGAGGCTTACGGTTTCTCGTGGATTGTCACCGACCTCGACCCAACGTTCACCCTCGGCGACCTGGCGCGCCGCCGTCAAGAAATCATACGGACGCTGAAGGAACAGGGCGTGTTCGACCTCCAACGCGAGTTGACGCTCTCGCCCTTCACCCAGCGCATTGCCGTCGTCTCGGCAGAGACAGCAGCGGGCTACGGCGACTTCTGTCGGCAACTGCTGGACAACGGCTACGGACTGCGCTTCCAAGTGGAACTGTTTGCCGCGGTGATGCAGGGGGAGCGCGTGGAACAGAGCGTCATCCAAGCCCTCGACCGCATCAACAGCCGTTTGGACGAGTTTGATGCCGTCGTCATCATCCGCGGCGGTGGGGCGACGGGCGACATGAGTGGCTTCGACACGTTGCCGCTGGCTGAGAACGTGGCCAACTTCCCCCTGCCCATCATCACGGGCATCGGCCACGACCGCGATGAATGTGTGCTCGACATGGTGAGCCACACGCGGGTGAAGACCCCGACGGCCGCTGCGGCCTTTCTCATAGATAGTCTCTGCGCGACCCTGCAACGGGTCACGGAGGCCGAGAGCATCATCGCCCGTTGTGCCCAGGAGCGGCTGCAACGCCACCGGCTGGAACTGGAACACGCCACCACGCTCCTGCCCCATCTGGCCCAACGCCTCATGACGGAGATGCGACACCAGCTGGAGCGCATCCAGTTGAAACTGGAAGGCTACGACCCCGAACTGCTGTTGCAGCGCGGCTACAGCATTACGTTGCACCAAAGACAGGTGGTCAAAAGCCCTACGCAACTGAAGGCTGGCGACGAGATAGAAACGCGGCTCAAAGAAGGAACGATAAAATCCATTGTACAATAAAACCATCAACACCATGAACGAACCCCCAATGAACGAACCCCAGAAATACGAAGCAGCCTTCGCCCGTCTACAGGAAATCGTGCGGAAGATGGAAGGCGGCCAACTGGACATCGACCAGATTACGGCGCACATGAAAGAGGCGCAGCAGCTCATCAAATTCTGCAAGGAGCGGCTGGTCGAGACGGAACAGGAAGTCGCCAAACTCACCGCTACGGAGGTGTGAGCCCGAAAAACTTTTGCATCCGACGCAACAAAAAGGGCGGAAAACATTGCAAAAGTGGACAGAATTACGTAATTTTGCAAGCAAAACTGTCAAAATAGCTATTTATGAAACAACTGGACTGGGCCAACCTGCCCTTCGGCTACATCAAGACCGACTACAACGTGCGCTGTTACTATCGTGACGGCAAATGGGGCGAAACAGAGATTTGCTCCGACGAGTATCTCAACCTGCATATGGCCGCCACTTGTCTGCACTACGGACAAGAGGCTTTCGAAGGCCTGAAGGCGTACCGCTGCCCAGACGGGAAGGTGCGCGTGTTCCGCATGAAGGACAACGCCGAACGCCTGCAGAGCACCTGCCGCGGCATCCTCATGCCTGAGCTGCCCACGGAACGCTTCACGGAGATGGTGGAGAAGGTGGTGCGCCTCAACCAGGAGTGGATTCCCACCTACGAGAGCGGTGCGACGCTCTACATCCGTCCGCTGCTCATCGGCACCAGTGCACAGGTGGGCGTGCATCCTGCCACGGAATACTGCTTCCTCATCTTCGTCACGCCCGTAGGCCCTTACTTCAAGGGCGGCTTCTCGGCCAACCCCTACGTCATCATCCGCGACTACGACCGCTCGGCCCCACTCGGCACGGGTAAGTATAAGGTGGGCGGCAACTATGCCGCTTCGCTCTTCGCCAACAACCTGGCACACGAGAAGGGCTACGCCTGCGAATTCTACCTCGACGCGAAGGAGAAGAAATACATCGACGAGTGTGGCGCAGCCAACTTCTTCGGCATCAAAGACAACACCTACGTCACTCCGAAGTCGACCTCTATCCTGCCCTCCATCACCAACCGGTCGCTGATGCAGCTAGCCGAAGACTTGGGCATGAAGGTGGAGCGCCGCCAGATTGCAGAGGAGGAGCTGGAGACCTTCGAGGAGGCCGGCGCCTGCGGAACGGCTGCTGTCATCAGCCCCATCAGCCACATCGACGACCTCGACACAGGCAAGGTCTACTCCTTCGGCGAGAAGCCCGGCCCCTGGTCGGAGAAGCTCTTCAACTACCTGCGCAACATCCAGTACGGCATCGAGGAAGACAAGCACGGCTGGACCACCGTCGTCATCGAGTAAGCACACGCTATTCATTAACCAATAAAAACAAGAAAAGATCATGGGTTACATCGTCAACTGTAAAGACCGCGCCATCGCCAGTCTCAGCGGCAACTGGGGCAGCAGTGCCATCTTCTATCTGCTCTATGCCTGCATTTCCTCCGTAGTGGCTGGAGGGGTCAGCATGTTTGTGCTGCCCGCCATCGCCTATTTAAGCAACCTCATCGCCCTGTTGCTCATCCCCATGGCGTGGGGCGTGGCCGTAACCTTCCTGGAGGTGTCGCGCGGCCTGAAAGTGAACTACGGTAACCTCTTCAAGGGTTACAAGGACTTCGTGCGCATCTTCCTGACGCTGCTGCTCAAGACTGTCTATATCCTGCTGTGGACGCTGTTGCTCATCGTTCCCGGCATCGTCAAGAACTATTCCTACGCCATGACGGAGTATGTGCTGGCCGACCGCAAAGACCTGTCGTACGACCAAGCCATCGAGGAGTCGATGCGACTGATGCAGGGCAATAAGTGGCGGCTGTTTGTGCTCGACCTGAGCTTCCTCGGCTGGGTACTGCTCTGCGTGCTGACGCTGGGCATCGGTTTTGTCTTCCTGACGCCGTACATGTATGTGGCACGCGCCCATTTCTACGCTGACCTGCTGGCTGCCGACCAAGGTGAGGAGGTAGTCGTTGCAACGGTTGTAGACGAGACGGAGACCACCACAGTATAAACCACACGGATGGGAAAGGGAAAGCTACAGAAGTTCGCGGAGATGGAGACGTTCAGCAACGTCTTCCAGTATCCGTATTCCGTCATCGGCAGTGAGCCGTTCGACATGAAGGGCTATTGGCGCGAACGCTATTTCCACAACGACCGACCCATCGTGCTCGAACTGGGCTGCGGCAAGGGGGAATACACCGTGGGACTGGCGCGCCTCTTTCCCGACGTCAACTTCATCGGGGTGGACATCAAGGGCGCACGGATGCACAAGGGAGCCAAGGAGGCTCTCACGGAAGGTCTCGGCAACGTGGCCTTCCTGCGCACCAACATCGAGATTATCGACCGCTTCTTCGCTAAGGATGAGGTACAGGAAATCTGGCTCACCTTCAGCGACCCTCAGATGAAGAACCCGCGCAAGCGGCTCACCAGCACGTGGTTTATGGAACGCTACCGCCACTTCCTCGTGGACGGCGGACTGATCCACTTGAAGACCGACTCCAACTTCCTCTTCACCTATACCACGCTGATGGTCGAGGGCAACGGACTGCCCCTGCTCCTCCACACCGACGACCTCTACCACTCGGAAGGCATCGACGCGGAGACGCGCGGCATCCTCGGCATACAAACCTTCTACGAAGCGCAATGGATTGCGCGAGGGCTGAACATCCGCTACATGAAGTTCCGGCTGTCACGGGATGGTGCGCTCAAAGAGCCTAACGTGGAGATTCCACTCGACGACTACCGCTCCTTCCACCGCGACAAACGCAGCAGTCTGGAGACGGGAAAATAACACTTGACACCCCGAGAAACGGATCAGGAACCCGAGAAACGGGGCTTGAAACCCCGAAAAGGGTCGAAAAAGAACGAAAAAAGAAAGAAAGGACAAAGAAAAAACATGCCAGAAATATCCGTCCGCGGACTGGAGATGCCCGAATCGCCCATCCGGAAGCTCGCTCCACTCGCCGCAGCAGCAAAGAAACGGGGCACGAGGGTCTTCCATCTCAACATCGGACAGCCCGACCTGCCCACGCCGCAGGTGGGACTCGACGCACTGAAAAAGATTGATAGAACCATCCTCGAATACTCGCCCTCCCAAGGCTACCTCAGCTATCGGGAGAAGTTGGTGGGCTACTATGCCAAGTACAACATCAACGTGTCGGCCGACGACATCATCATTACCTCGGGCGGTTCTGAGGCGGTGCTCTTCGCCTTCTTGTCGTGCCTCAACCCCGGCGACGAAATCATCGTGCCCGAACCAGCCTACGCCAACTACATGGCCTTTGCCATCTCTGCCGGAGCGAAAATCCGCACGATAGCCACCACCATTGAGGAGGGTTTCTCGCTGCCCAAGGTGGAGAAATTCGAGGAACTCATCAACGACCGCACACGAGCCATCATGATCTGCAACCCGAACAACCCGACGGGCTATCTCTATACGCGGCGCGAGATGCAGCAAATCCGCGACCTGGTGAAGAAATACGACCTCTACCTGTTCTCCGACGAGGTGTATCGCGAATACATCTACACAGGTTCGCCCTACATCTCCGCCTGCCATCTGGAAGGCATCGAGCAGAACGTCATCCTCATCGACTCCGTGTCGAAACGCTATTCCGAGTGCGGCATCCGCATCGGGGCTCTCATCACGAAGAATGCCGAGGTGCGCAAGGCCGTCATGAAGTTCTGCCAAGCACGCCTCTCCCCGCCCCTCATCGGACAGATTGTGGCAGAGGCTTCGCTCGATGCGCCGGAGGACTACTATCGCGATGTCTACGACGAATACGTGGAGCGGCGCAAGTGTCTGATAGACGGACTGAACCGCATCCCGGGCGTCTATTCCCCCATCCCCATGGGCGCATTCTATACGGTGGCGAAGCTGCCTGTCGACGATGCCGAGGAGTTCTGCCGCTGGTGTTTGGCGGAGTTCAACTATGAGGGCGACACGGTGATGATGGCTCCAGCCGCCGGCTTCTATACGACACCGGGAGCCGGCATCGACCAGGTGCGCATCGCCTATGTGCTGAAGAAGGAGGATCTGGAGCGCGCCCTCGTCGTGCTGCGCAAGGCACTGGAGGCTTATCCTGGACGCACGGGGGCGTGACCGCCTGTGTTTAACTGACAAGTATTCTTCCGAAAACCCACAAGTATTCCCCAGAAAACCGACAGGATCGCGAACCAATGGACTTTTCCCTCTTCATCGCCCGCCGAATCTACAGCGACCAAGGCGACCGCCGCAAGGTGAGCCGCCCGGCCATCCGCATCGCCATGGCGGGCATCGCCGTCGGCCTTGCCGTCATGATTGTCACGGTGTCAGTGGTGCTGGGCTTCAAGCATACCATCCGCGACAAGGTGGTGGGCTTCGGCTGCCACATCCTGGTGGAGAACACGCGATCCCTGGACTCGCCCATCCCCGAACCGGTCTGCATCGACGACTCGCTGGCGGCGGTCATCAAGGGCGTGCCGGGCATCCGCCACGTGCAGCGCTACGCACTGGCGCAGGGAATACTGAAAACCGACTCGGACTTTATGGGCGTGACGCTGAAGGGCGTGGGCAGCGACTATGACACGACCTTCCTCAAAAGTTGTCTCGTGGAGGGTCGACTGCCCCAGTTCTCCAGTACGGAGAGCAGCTGGCAACTGGCGGTCTCGCGACTGATGGCCAACCGTCTCCACTTGAAAGTGGGCGACCGCATCATGGCCTATTTCATCAGCTACGACAATGTGCGCGCGCGAAAGTTCACCGTGGCGGCCATCTATGCCTCCGACATGAGCCAGTTCGACGAGGCCATCTGCTTCTCCGACCTGCCCACAGCCGTGCGCCTCAACAACTGGGAGGACGACCGCTGTAGCGGCGCGGAGCTGCAGGTCAGCGACTTCCGTCACCTCGACGAGGCGGCCGCACACCTTGCGGCGCGCATCGACCGGCACACCGACCACTACGACGAGACGCTTACCTCGCGCACCATCTATGAGACGTACCCACAGATATTCTCCTGGCTGTCGCTGCTGGACATGAACGTGTGGATCATCCTGATACTGATGGTTTGCGTGGCCTGCTTCACCATGGTCAGCGGACTGCTCATCATCATTCTGGAGCGCACACAGACCATCGGACTGCTGAAGGCACTCGGGGCACGCACGGCCACCATCCGCCGCACCTTCCTCTGGTTTGCCGTCTTCATCGTCGGACGGGGACTGCTTTGGGGCAACGTGCTGGGACTGGGCATCATCCTGCTGCAACGGCAGACGGGCTTCATCACCCTCGACCCTGCCAACTACTACGTCAGCGAGGTGCCGATGGAACTGAACATCCCCTTGATACTGGTACTCAACGCCGCCACGCTGCTGGTCACCATGCTCGTGCTCATACTGCCAACGATGCTCGTGGCACGCATCCATCCCGCCCGTTCTATGCGCTATGAATAAGCATCAGAGGTAGAACCCGGCCGTCAACTGGCGACAGACGTCGTCGCCCAAGGTCATGGCCGTGTGTTCCGAGGGCTTTGGCACCTTCGTATACGAGAGCAGGGCGCGGCGCGGCGGCTTCGTCTCGGTGGTACGGAGCAGGCAGGTGCGGCAGGGAAACAGTCCGGCCATGACAGCCGCCTCGTCCATCAGTCCCTTCCCCTCCACAGGCACGACGACGGAGACATCTCCCGTCTCTGTCAACAGTCGGGCGGCAGCCTCCATCAGTTCGGCAAACGTCAGTGTCGTGGTGTGGCGCGCCACCGTGCGCCGATGGTCGGGACACGTCAGCGAATCGTTGTAGAAAGGGGGATTGCAGACCACAGCATCGTAGTGACCGGCATCCGCTTCCATTGTCTTCCAGTCCTGCACCCTGGCACGAAACACCCTCGTGCGGCTGGCGAAGGGCGACAAGGCCGCATTCTGCTGTGTAGTCAAGCAAGCCTCCTCGTCGATGTCGATGGCATCCACCTCGGCCTCGGAGAAACGCTGCGCCATCATCAGGGCTATCAGTCCCGTGCCACAGCCCACATCGAGGATGCGCCGTCCGCCACGCGCCCACGCACCGAGCAACACGCCGTCCGTCCCCACCTTCATGGCGCAGCGCTCCTGACGAACGGTAAACTGGCGGAACTGGAACTGGTCTTTCATGGCATCGCGGCGATTGCTGAAAACATGGTCACTGTCGCGAAGGCAACGGCTTCACGAACTTCATCTCGCGGAGGATGCGCGCCTTGCGCTTGAGGAGATAGGGGCCCGGGCTGGCCGAGTTGTAGCGGCGCGGATTGGGCAGCGAGGCGGCAATGAGCGCACACTCCCCCTTCGTCAGGTCGGCGGCCGTCTTATGGAAATGCCACTCCGCCACGGCACTCGCCCCATAGATGCCGTCGCCCATCTCGATGGAATTCAGATAGACCTCCATGATGCGCTCCTTGGACCACATCAGTTCGATGAGGGCCGTAAACCACACTTCGAAGCCCTTGCGCACCCAGGAGCGTCCCGGCCAAAGGAACACGTTCTTGGCCGTCTGCTGCGAGATGGTGGAAGCACCGAGCTTGCGCTTCTCGGGGTGGCTGAGATTGCGGATGGCCGCGTGCTCGATGGCACGGTAGTCAAAGCCGTGGTGGTCGAGGAAGCGCGCATCTTCACTGGCCATGACGGCCAGGGGCAGCGATGGCGAGATGTCGTCGAGGGAGACCCAGCGGTGGTGCATGACCACCTCGCGCCCCTCCCCCGTCTGCTGGAACGCACGAATGAACATGAGTGGCGTGAACCAGACAGGCAACCAGCGCAGCACCAGCACGGCAAGGACGCTGGAAACTAAAAACACACCCACCGTCCAGAGGATCACCCGACGCAGCAAACGCAGGGGATGCTGCCACACTTTCGAACTATTTCGTCTACCCATTCTTCTGTCTTTCTTCCGTTTTCGTCGACAAAGGTAGTGCAAACCGAGCGAAATACAAAGAAAAAATTCTTCTTATTCTCAAAAATTCTTCGTACCTTTGCGCCCGGTTTAGAATTCTACACACAGACATAATATGGCAAAAGAACTTAAAGAGCTGACCAAGCGGGCTGACAACTACAGCCAGTGGTACAGCGACCTCGTGACGAAGGCCGATTTGGCCGAGCAGTCCGCCGTGCGCGGATGTATGGTCATCAAGCCCTACGGCTACGCCATCTGGGAAAAGATGCAGCAGCAGCTGGACAAGATGTTCAAGGAGACGGGCGCACAGAACGCCTACTTCCCCTTGTTGATACCGAAATCGTTCCTCAGCCGCGAGGCGGAGCACGTGGAGGGATTCGCCAAGGAATGTGCCGTGGTGACCCACTATCGCCTGCGCGCCAAGGAGGACAAGAGCGGCGTGGAGGTAGACCCCTCGGCCAAGCTGGAAGAGGAACTCATCGTCCGCCCCACCTCGGAGACCATCATCTGGAACACCTACAAGAACTGGATTCACTCCTGGCGCGACCTGCCCTTGATGTGCAACCAGTGGTGCAACGTGATGCGGTGGGAGATGCGCACGCGCCCCTTCCTGCGCACCTCGGAGTTTCTGTGGCAGGAAGGCCACACGGCACACGCCACACGCGAGGAGGCCGAGGAGGAAGCACGCCGGATGCTGGGTGTCTATGCCCGCTTTGCCGAGGAATGGATGGCCGTGCCGGTGTTGCAGGGTGTGAAGAGCGAGACGGAACGCTTTGCCGGAGCACTCGACACCTATACCATCGAGGCCATGATGCAGGACGGCAAGGCACTGCAGAGCGGCACGTCGCACTTCCTCGGACAGAACTTCGCCAAGGCCTTCGAGGTCACCTATCTTACTAAGGAGAACAAACCCGAATACGTCTGGGCCACCTCATGGGGCGTGTCCACCCGACTGATCGGCGCACTCATCATGACCCACTCGGACGACAACGGACTGGTGCTGCCGCCACGGCTCGCCCCGATACAGGTGGTCATCGTGCCCATCTCCAAGGGCGACGACCTCACCCACATCAGCGAACGCCTCGCACCCGTCATCGATGCACTGCGCAACAAGGGCATCAGCGTGAAATACGACGACGCGGACAACAAACGCCCGGGATTCAAATTCGCCGACTATGAGCTTAAGGGTGTGCCCGTGCGGCTGGTCATGGGTGCACGCGACCTGGAAAACGGCACCGTCGAGGTGATGCGCCGCGACACGCTGGAGAAGGAGACACGCCCCCTCGAAGGCATTGTCGAGTATGTAGAGCAACTGTTGGAGGACATCCAGCGGAACATCTTCGAGAAGGCACGCGCCTGGCGCGACGCGAAGGTCTACGAGTGCGACGACTACGAGGAGTTCAAGGAGCGCGTGAAAGACGGTGGCTTCTTCCTCTGCCACTGGGACGGCACCGCCGAGACCGAGGCCAAGATAAAAGAGGAGACACAGGCCACCATCCGCTGCGTGCCCTTCGCCTACGAGCAGACACCCGGCACGGACATGGTGAGCGGAAAGCCCTCGAAGGCACGCGTCATCATCGCTCGCAGCTACTAAAAAGGGGTAACAGCGCAACTTTCAACGGAAAACGCTTGGCAGTAATCCGATTTTTTCGTACCTTTGCAGCCGATTTGTGGGGGTGTGCCCCGCAACAACAGTTCACATAAAGTCCAACTTTATTAAATTAACAAACATTTTTTAACTATCATGTCAGAATTAACAAAGAACGTACAGCCGCTGGCCGACTTCGACTGGAACCAGTTTGAGAACGGCACGACCGTCAATGTCAGCAAGGAAGAGCTCGACAAAGCCTACGACAACACCCTCAACAAGGTGACCGAACACCAGGTGACCGAAGGTACTGTAATCAGTGCCGACAAAAGGGAAGTGGTCGTAAACATCGGCTACAAGAGCGACGGTATCATCCCCGCTTCGGAGTTCCGCTACAACCCCGACCTCAAGGTGGGCGACACCGTGGAAGTCTACGTAGAGAACGCCGAGGACAAGAAGGGACAGCTCGTGCTCTCCCACAAGAAGGCACGCCTCGCCAAGAGCTGGGATCGCGTCAACGAAGCCCTCGACAACGAGGAAGTCATCCAGGGCTACATCAAGTGCCGCACCAAGGGCGGTATGATTGTCGACATCTTCGGCCTTGAGGCCTTCCTGCCCGGCAGCCAGATTGACGTTCACCCCATACGCGACTACGACCAGTTCGTAGGCAAGACCATGGAATTCAAGGTGGTCAAGATCAATCAGGAGTTCCGCAACGTGGTGGTTTCCCACAAAGCCCTCATTGAGGCCGAGCTGGAAGCCCAGAAGAAGGAAATCATCAGCAAGCTGGAGAAGGGACAAATCCTCGAAGGTACCGTCAAGAACATCACCTCCTACGGCGTATTCGTTGACCTCGGCGGTGTGGACGGACTCATCCATATCACAGACCTCTCTTGGGGGCGCGTAGACGACCCGCACAAGGTTGTGGAGCTGGATCAGAAGCTCAACGTGGTCATCCTCGACTTCGATGACGAGCGGAAGCGCATCGCACTCGGTCTGAAGCAGCTCACTCCGCATCCTTGGGATGCCCTCAGCGAGACGCTGAAGGTGGGCGACCACGTGAAGGGCAAGGTAGTGGTCATCGCCGACTACGGAGCCTTCGTGGAAATCCAGCCGGGCGTAGAAGGCCTCATCCACGTATCGGAAATGTCGTGGAGTCAGCACCTCCGCTCCGCTCAGGAGTTCCTGAAGGTGGGCGACGAGGTAGAGGCTGTCATCCTCACCCTCGACCGCGATGAGCGCAAGATGTCGCTCGGCATCAAGCAGCTCAAGGAAGACCCGTGGGAGACCATCGAGGTCAAGTACCCCGTGGGCAGCAAGCACACCGCTAAGGTGCGCAACTTCACCAACTTCGGCATCTTCGTAGAACTGGAGGAAGGCGTGGACGGACTGATACACATCAGCGACCTCTCCTGGACCAAGAAGGTGAAGCATCCTGCCGAGTTCACGCAGGTGGGCGCAATGATTGACGTCATTGTCATCGACATCGACAAGGAGAACCGACGTCTCTCCCTCGGCCACAAGCAGTTGGAGGACAACCCCTGGGACGAATACGAACAGAAGTACCCAGTTGGCTCTATCCACGAGGGCAAGATTACGGAACTGCTGGAGCGCGGTGCTGTCATCCAGCTCGACGGTGACATCGAAGGCTTCGCCACACCGAAGCACCTCGTGAAGGAAGACGGCTCGCAGGCCACACAGGGCGAAGTGCTACCCTTCAAGGTCATCGAGTTCAACAAGGACTCCAAGCGCATCATCCTCTCTCACAGCCGCACCTTCGAAGACCCGCAGCGCGAAGAGAAGCGTTCGGCTGCCAAGAAGGCCCGCAGCGCCAAGAAGGAAGACACGCCGAAGATTGAGAACATCGCAGCAAGCACCACGCTGGGCGACCTCGATGTGCTGGCCAACCTGAAGGCACAAATGGAGAAGGGCGAGTAAAATCCCCGCTGACCCATACTGAATCAAATAGGAGACAAACCCTCATCGCAGGTGTTTGTCTCCTATTTATATATAGGCAATTTCTGTTTATACCTCCAGGAATTCTAAAAATAGTGTAATTCCGACACTTTTCTGCCTTTTTTCTTTGCCAGTTCGGAAAATAGTCGTAACTTAGCACGCAGAAATCATGATGTAACTAAAAAACTAAAAGCATTTCACTATGAAAAAAATCCATTCAACGCTGTTCGGCATCGGAGTGGCTGCACTCATGACCGCAGCATGCGCCTCCAACAAGCAGGAAACGGCACTGACCGCATCGGGTCTCGACGCTGCCAAGTTTGACACGCTCATCCAAGAGAAGCCCGTCAAGCTCTACGTCTTGAAAAACAACAACGGCATGGAAGTCTGCCTCACCAACTACGGCGGACGCGTCGTCTCCATCTCTGTGCCCGACAAGGACGGAACGCCCACGGACGTGGTGCTCGGCTACGACAACATCCGGCAGTATGCAGACACCATCAACTCGCCGTCGGACTACGGATCGTCCGTGGGACGCTACGCCAACCGCATCAAGGGTGCCAAGCTGACCCTCGCCGGCACAACGTACAGTCTGAAAGCCAACGACGGCCCCAACAGCCTGCATGGCGGCGGCAACTCGGGCTGGCTGCACAAGGTCTACGACGTGACGGAACAGAACGACTCGTCCGTGACCTTCACCATCCAGGCCAAGGACGGGGAGAACGGTTTCCCGGGCAACGTGACAGCCACGGCCAAATATACGGTGAAGGCTGACAACACCCTCGACATCGAGTTTGGTGCAACAACCGACAAAGAGACCGTGGTCAACATGACCAACCACAGCTACTTCAATCTGAACGGTGACCCATCCAAGGAGGGATTCGACCAAATCATGTACATCAACGCCGACAAGTTCACACCTGCCGACCGCTTCTACATCCCGACCGGCGAAATCAAGGACGTGGAGGGCACGCCGATGGACTTCCGCACGCCCACCGAGATTGCCCAGAAAGTGGACTACGACTTCGACCAAATCAAGAACGCTACGGGCTACGACCACAACTGGTGTCTGAACACTTACAAGGACGGCAAGGGCGACGACAAGACCGTGTGCGCCAGCCTCTATTCCCCGAAGACGGGCATCCTGCTGGAGGTGTTCACCAACGAACCGGGCATGCAGGTCTACACGGGCAACTTCCAAGGCACGGGAATCGCCTGCAAGCACGGCATCAAATACCCCAAACACGTCAGTGTCTGCTTCGAGAGCCAGAAATACCCCGACTCTCCCACCAAGGTGGCAGAGAGCGTGAAGGACTGGACGAATGCCACCCTCAAGCCGGTCGAGCAGTACTATTCGCATCTGGCCTACAAATTCAGCGTGAAGAAATGACAAACAGAAAACAATAACAATCTAAAACACAGAAACAACAATGAACTGGAATTCAACAGAATTTGTATGGCTGGACTGGGCCGTACTCCTCGTTGGCGTCCTCGGCGTCATCTGGGCCGTGTGGCATGCTATCGTGAAAGACAGAAGAGCGCAGAAGGGTGAAGACTCTTCGGCCTACCTCTTCGGAAAAGGTGAGCCGTGGTACGTTATCGGTATGGCTATCTTCGCCGCCAACATCGGATCGGAACACCTCGTCGGACTGGCCGGAACAGGTGCCAAGAGTGGCGTCGGCATGGCCCACTGGGAAATGCAGGGCTGGATGATCCTGATTCTCGGCTGGCTCTTTGTGCCGTTCTATCAGTTGCTCATCAACAAGATGGGAAAAATCATCACCATGCCCGACTTCCTCAAGTTCCGCTACACCCAGCGCACGGGGTCATGGCTCTCCATCATCACCCTCGTGGCTTACATCCTCACGAAGGTCAGCGTAACGGCCCTCACCGGTGGCATCTTCTTTGAGTACCTCTGGGGCTTGAACTTCTGGGTGGGTGCCATCGGACTGATTGTCATTACCACCATCTTCACCGTGTTTGGCGGCATGAAGGGTGTGATGACCCTCTCCACCATACAGACCCCCATTCTTGTCATCGGATCGTTCCTGGTGCTCTTCCTCGGACTCGCCACCCTGGGCGGCGGCAGCATCGCCGAAGGCTGGACTAGCATGATGGACTATTGCGGTCAGTTGAACAACGGCTACGGCACTACCCATATGTTCCACTGGGAGGAGGGCGACTCCATGTACCAGGAATATCCTGGATTCGTCGTGTTCCTCGGCGCAACCATCATCGGTTTCTGGTATTGGTGTACGGACCAGCACATCGTTCAGCGTGTGCTCGGACAGGTGCCGGGAGAGAGCAACGCTGAGGTGATGAAGCGTGCACGCCGCGGCACCATCGCTGCCGGTTTCTTCAAGGTGCTCCCCTGCTTCATGTTCCTTATTCCGGGAATGATTGCCGCAGCCTTGGCACAGAAGGGTGCCATCCAGATGGAACAGACCGACGCCGCCTTCGCCATCATGGTGAAGAGCGTACTCCCTGCCGGCATCAAGGGCATCGTCACCATCGGCTTCATCTGCGCCCTCGTGGCCTCTCTGGCTGCCTTCTTCAACAGCTGCGCCACCCTCTTCACCGAGGATTTCTACAAGCCGCTCAAGAAGGGAATGTCTGAGGCCCACTACGTCTTCGTAGGCCGTGTGGCCACCGTGGTCGTGGTGATTCTCGGCTTCGCATGGCTGCCCATCATGATGAAGATGGACACCCTGTACAACTACCTCCAGGGCATCCAGTCGCTGCTGGCTCCGGCTATGGTGGCCGTGTTTGCCATGGGTATTTTCTTCAAGAAGATCACGCCGAAGGCCGGTGAATACACCATGATTGTCGGCTTCCTCATCGGTATGCTCCGCCTCGTCACCAACGTCATTACAGACACCGGAAAAGCCACCATGGACGGGGCGTTCTGGGACAGTACGGCGTGGTTCTGGCAGACCAACTGGCTCGTCTTCGAGTGCTGGCTGCTCGTGTTCCTCATCGTCTTCATGGTTGTGGTGAGCTGCTTCACACCGGCTCCGAGCAAGGAACAGGTGGCCGCCATCACCTTCACCAAGGACTTCAAGCAGTCCATCCGTGAGAGCTGGGGTGCTTTCGACATCATCGGCACACTCGTGGTCATCGGACTCTGCGCAGCCTTCTACGCCTACTTCTGGTAAACGCATACACGGAGAGAACAGACCATGACGCAATTTTACAACGAATACTCCAAGGTTCTGGTGTCTGTCGACTGCATCATCTTCGGCTTCGACGGCAAAGACCTGCAGGTGCTGATCGGCAGACGCCAGATGGACCCTGGGCGTGGCGAGTGGTCACTCTACGGCGGATTCGTGGGCAGCAATGAGAACATTGAGGATGCCGCCAACAGGGTCATCCTCGAACTCACGGGGATGAAGAACCTCTACATCAGACAGGTCGGGGCGTTCGGACGCATAGACCGTGACCCGGGCGAACGGGTCATCTCCATCGCCTATTGCGCCCTGATCAATGTGGTGGACTACGACAACCGGCTGCGCTTGGAACACGGACTGGAATGGGTCAGTCTCAAGGAACTGCCCCAGCTCTACTCCGACCACAACCAGATGATCAGCAACGCCATCGCACAGATACGGCGGCGCATCCACCACGAACCGCTGAGCTTCCGTCTCCTGCCCGACCTCTTCACACTGACACAACTGCAACGCGTGTTTGAGGCCGTGCTGGGGGAGGAAATTGACAAACGCAACTTCCGCAAACGTGCGAAGGACATCGACTTCATCGAGAAGACCGCACTCATCGACAAGGTCACGTCGAAACGGGGGGCTGCCCTCTACCGCTTCAACAGAAGAACCTATGAGGAAGATCCTCTCTTTAACTTGAAATAGAAACATCACGACTTAAACTACAAAGACCATGTTAGAAGAATTAAAGGAAAAAGTGTTCAAGGCAAACCTGGATCTCGTGAAGCACAACCTCGTGCTCTTCACCTGGGGCAACGTCAGTGGAATAGACCGCGAGAAAGGCCTTGTCGTCATCAAACCCTCCGGCGTGAGCTACGACACCATGAAGGCCAGCGACATGGTGGTGGTGAGCTTGGAAACGGGCAAGGTGGTGGAAGGCGATCTGAACCCTTCTTCCGACACCCCCACTCATCTGGTACTGTACCGCGCCTTTCCCGAGCTGGGCGGCGTGGTCCACACCCACTCCACCTACGCCACAGCGTGGGCACAGGCCGGCAAGGACATTCCCAACATCGGAACGACACACGCCGACTATTTCCACGACTGCATCCCCTGCACGGATGCCATGACGGAGGACATGATGGCGGAATATGAATACAACACGGGTGTCGTCATCGTCGACCGCTTCAAGAAGGACAACATCAACGCCGTCCACACACCGGGTGTGCTGGTGAAGAACCACGGCCCGTTCACCTGGGGCAAGGATGCCGACGAGGCCGTCTACCACGCTGTGGTGGCCGAACAGGTGGCCAAGATGGCCTTCATCTCGTTCTGCGTGAACCCCGACACGACGATGAACCCCTTGCTCGTGGAGAAGCATTTCAGCCGCAAGCACGGCCCCAATGCCTACTATGGACAGAAAAAGAAAAATAATTAAGAATTAAAAATTAATAATTAAGAATTAGACAATAACTATAAAAACAACGACAATCATGATTAAAGCATTTGACAATTTCGAGATTTGGTTCGTAACCGGCGCACAGCTGCTCTATGGAGGCGAGACGGTGAAGATAGTGGACGGCCACTCCAAGGATATGGTGGACGGACTCAACAACAGTGGCATCATCCCCATCAAGGTGATCTACAAAGGCACGGCAAACTCCTCCGCCGAGGTAGAGGCCATCATGAAGACCTCCAACAACGACGACAAGTGTGTGGGCATCATCACTTGGATGCACACGTTCTCGCCGGCCAAGATGTGGATCAAGGGTCTGCAGGCGCTCCAGAAGCCGCTCCTCCACTTCCACACACAGTATAACGCCGAACTGCCCTGGAAGGACATCGACATGGACTTCATGAACCTCAACCAGTCGGCCCACGGCGACATTGAGTTCGGACACATCTGCACCCGTATGCGCATGCCGAGGAAGGTGGTGGTAGGCTACTGGAAGAGCGAAGAGGCTCAGAAGCAGATTGCTATATGGGCTCGCGTGGCTGCCGCCGTTGCCGATGCCCACAACGTGCGCTGCCTGATGTTCGGCATGAATATGAACAACGTGGCCGTGACTGATGGCGACCGCGTGGAATTCGAGCAGCGTCTGGGCTATCATGTGGACTACTATCCGGTTTCTTCTCTTATGGAATATTTCAAGAAGGTGACTGACGCAGAAGCTGACGCCCTCGTGGAGGAGTACAAGAAGGAATACACCATCAAGATTGACGAATCGGGCGAGGAAGTATACTGGGAGAAGGTGAAGAACGCCGCCAAGGCTGAAATCGCGCTCCGCCGCGTACTGAAGGACGAGGGAGCCATCGCCTTCACCACCAACTTCGACGACCTGGGCGACGCTGATGTGAACGCTCCGGATTTCTGCGGCTTCGACCAGATTCCCGGTCTGGCCTCGCAGCGTCTGATGGCCGAAGGCTATGGATTCGGTGCTGAGGGCGACTGGAAGACGGCCTGCCTCTACCGCACCCTTTGGGTGATGAACCAAGGACTGGAAAAGGGTTGCTCCTTCCTGGAGGACTACACCCTCAACTTCGCCGCCGACCGCACCTCGAGCCTGCAGAGCCACATGTTGGAGGTCTGCCCACTCATCGCTACCGACAAGCCCAAGCTGGAGGTTCACTTCCTCGGCATCGGCATCCGCAAGTCGCAGACTGCCCGTCTCGTGTTCACCTCCAAGACCGGAAGGGGTGTGAAGGCTACCGTGGTAGACCTCGGCAACCGCTTCCGTCTCATCGCCAGCGAGGTGGAGTGCATCGCTCCGCAGGAAATGCCGAAGTTGCCGGTAGCATCGGCCCTCTGGGTGCCGCAGCCTTCGTTCGAGATTGGTGCAGGCGCATGGATTCTTGCCGGCGGCACCCACCACAGTGCCTTCTCCTACGACATCACCGCTGAGTACTGGGAGGACTTCTGCGAGATGCTCGGCATCGAGTTTGTCAACATTGACAAGAACACGACGCTCCGCAGTTTCAAGGAGCAGCTCCGAAACAACGAGATTTACTATATGCTGAATAAGGCATTGAAATAGGGTGTTTATTTACTGCAAACATATTGTTTATAAATAATGAGTAACGCTACACAAACCATAGCAGCGGGCAAAGCCATTCTCGGCATCGAGTTTGGCTCCACCCGCATCAAGGCCGTCCTCATCGACGAGAACCACCGGCCTATCGCACAGGGTGCCCATGAGTGGGAGAACCAACTCGTGGACGGACTGTGGACATACAGCATCGACGACATCTGGAAGGGACTGCAGGACTGCTATGCCGACCTCCGCGCCAATGTCCTCAAGGAGTATGACACCGAACTGGAATCGCTGGCCGGACTGGGCTTCAGTGCCATGATGCACGGCTATATGGCCTTCGACGAGAAGGAGCAGATTCTCGTGCCCTTCCGCACCTGGCGCAACACCAATACGCAGAAGGCCGCCACGGCACTCTCCGCGCTCTTCAAGTACAACATCCCCCTGCGCTGGAGCATCAGCCACCTCTACCAGTGCATCCTCAACGGCGAGAGCCACGTGAAGGACATCAAGTATCTGACGACACTGGCAGGCTACATCCACTGGCAGCTGACGGGACAGTTCGTGCTCGGCATCGGCGACGCTTCGGGCATGATTCCCGTAGACCCCGACACCAAGACCTACAACGCCACGATGGTGGAGAAGTTCAACAGTCTCGTGGCCTCCAAGCACTACCCCTGGCAGTTGCTGGACATCCTGCCCGCCACACGCTGTGCCGGCGAGGCCGCCGGTGTGCTGACCGAGAAGGGTGCTGCCCTGCTCGATGTGTCGGGTCATCTGAAGGCTGGCTGTCCGCTGTGTCCGCCCGAGGGCGACGCTGGCACGGGTATGGTGGCTACCAATGCCGTCAAGCAGCGCACCGGCAACGTGAGTGCCGGCACCTCATCGTTCTCCATGATCGTCTTGGAGAAGGAGCTTTCCAAGCCTTATGAGATGATTGACATGGTGACCACCCCCGACGGTTCGCTCGTGGCTATGGTCCACTGCAACAACTGCACCAGCGACCTCAACGCCTGGATCAACATCTTCAAGGAGTACCAGCAGTTGCTTGGCGTGCCCGTCGACATGAACGAGGTGTTCGGCAAGCTCTACAACCACGCACTCACTGGCGATGCAGACTGCGGCGGACTGATTGCCTACAACTACTTCTCGGGCGAGCCCGTCACAGGACTGGCCGAGGGGCGTCCTCTCTTCGTGCGTTCGGCCAACGATCACTTCTCGCTCGCCAATTTCATGCGCGCCAACCTCTACGCCTCCGTTGCCGTACTGAAGATCGGCAACGACATCCTGTTCAACGACGAGCACGTCAAGGTGGACCGCATCACGGGACACGGCGGACTCTTCAAGACCGCAGGTGTGGGACAGCGTGTGCTGGCTGCCGCCATCAACTCGCCCATCTCCGTGATGCAGACCGCCGGTGAAGGTGGAGCATGGGGCATCGCCCTGCTGGCCGACTATCTGGTAAACAACACCCGGAAACTCACCCTCGCCGACTATCTCGAAAGCGCGGTGTTCAACGGCAATACCGGTACGGAGATTGCCCCAGATGCCAACGACGTGGCCGGCTTCAACGCCTATATTGAAAACTACAAGAGCGGACTGGCCATCGAGCAGGCTGCTACCATCGCTAAGAAATAACTCCATCAACAAAACAAAAAAAACAATGAAGCATTATCATTTCTTTCTGACGGCAGCACTGGCCCTCTGCACCACGCAGGTCTCTGCCGACAACATCAAGGCTACCCTCAAGGCCGACCAGGGCAAAAACACCATCAACCGTGAGATCTACGGTCAGTTTGCCGAGCACCTCGGCTCCTGCATCTACGGTGGACTTTGGGTGGGCGAGAACTCCCCCATCCCCAACATCAACGGCTACCGCAAGGATGTGTTCGAGGCGCTGAAAGCCCTCAATGTCCCCGTGCTCCGCTGGCCCGGCGGCTGCTTTGCCGATGAGTACCACTGGATGGACGGCATCGGACCGCGCGAGAAACGCCCCAAGATGCAGAACAACAACTGGGGAGGCACCATCGAGGACAACTCCTTCGGCACCCACGAGTTCCTGAACCTCTGCGAGATGCTGGGCTGCGAGCCCTACATCAGTGGCAACGTAGGCTCCGGATCAGTGGAGGAACTGGCCAAATGGGTGGAATACATGACCAGCGACGGTGACACGCCGATGGCCAAGCTCCGCCGCCAGAACGGTCGCGAAAAGGCATGGAAGGTAAAATACCTCGGCGTGGGCAACGAGAGCTGGGGCTGCGGCGGCAATATGCGCCCAGAGTATTATTCCGACCTCTATCGCCGCTACTCGGTGTATTGCCGCAACTACGATGGCAACAAGCTCTACAAAATTGCCAGCGGAGCCTCCGACTACGACTACAACTGGACCAAGGTGCTGATGGACCGCATCGGCAACAGGATGAACGGCGTGTCGCTCCACTATTACACCGTAACGGGATGGAACGGATCGAAAGGCTCTGCCACGCAGTTCGACAACGACCAGTACTACTGGGCACTGGGCAAGTGTCTGGAGATTGAAGAGGTCATCAAGAAGCACAAGGCCATCATGGACGAGAAAGACCCCCAGAACCGCATCGGTCTGCTGGTGGACGAATGGGGCACTTGGTGGGACGAGGAACCGGGCACCATCCGCGGCCATCTCTACCAGCAGAACGCCTTGCGTGATGCCTTCGTAGCCGCCCTCTCCCTCGATGTGTTCCACCGCCATACAGACCGCGTGAAGATGGCGAACATCGCACAGGTGGTCAACGTATTGCAGTCCATGATTCTGACCGACCAGAAAGGCACGGGTCACATGGTGCTCACCCCGACCTATCACGTGTTCAAGATGTACGCACCCTTCCAGGAGGCCACCTATCTGCCCATGACGCTGGCCTGCGACACCATCAAGGTGCGCCACAACTACACCACCCCCGTGGATGTCAACAAGGCTGGCGGCTACCGCTCGCTGCCCCTTCTCTCCGGATCGGCAGCAAAGACCAAGGACGGACAGATTGTCGTAGCCCTCACCAACGTAAGCCTCGACAAGGAACAGACGGTCGACATCACCCTCGAAGGCACTACGGCCAAGAGCGTCAGCGGACAGTTGCTGACCGCCAAGAACGTGGCCGACTTCAACGACTTCGAGCACCCCAACCGCGTGAAGCCCGTAGACTTCAAGCAGGCCAAGATCAAGAAGAACGTGCTCTCCGTCAAGATGCCGGCCAAGAGCATCGTGGTGATGACCTTGAAATAAACGCAATCAACATTCAACTAACATTATCAAACCAACACAGTTATTATGAACGACAACAAAATCATGAACCGGGCTGCAGACAACATCCGTATCCTCGCAGCCTCGATGGTAGAGAAAGCCAAGTCGGGACACCCCGGTGGTGCTATGGGCGGTGCTGACTTCATCAACACGCTCTACAGCGAATTCCTCGTATACGACCCCGAAAAGCCCGAATGGGAAGGACGCGACCGTTTCTTCCTTGACCCCGGCCACATGGCTCCCATGCTCTACTCGCAGCTGGCCCTCATCGGCAAGTTCACGCTGGAAGACCTCCAGAACCTGCGCCAGTGGGGATCGGTCACTCCCGGACACCCGGAGCGCGAACTGGCCCGCGGCATTGAGAACACCTCCGGCCCCCTCGGACAAGGCCACTGCTATGCTGTGGGAGCCGCCATCGCCGCCAAGTTCCTCAAGGCCCGCATGGGCGACGTGATGGGACAGACCATCTATGCCTACATCTCTGACGGCGGCGTGCAGGAGGAGATTTCGCAGGGTGCAGGGCGCATCGCCGGCACGCTGGGTCTGGACAACCTCATCATGTTCTACGATGCCAACGACATCCAGCTCTCCACCAAGACCGAGGTGGTGACTTGCGAAGACACGGCACAGAAATACGAGGCATGGGGATGGTATGTGCAGAAGATTGACGGCAATGATGTGGACCAGATCCGCGAAGCCATCAAGAAAGCACAGAAGGAGACCGCACGCCCCAGCCTGATCATCGGCCACTGCGTCATGGGCAAGGGTGCCCGCAAGGCCGACAACAGCAGCTATGAGAGCAACTGCGCCACCCACGGTGCACCCCTCGGCGGTGACGCCTACATCAACACGATGAAGAACCTCGGTGCCGACCCCGAGCATCCGTTCCAGATCTTCCCCGAGGTAAAGGAACTATACGCCAAGCGCGCCGAAGAACTCAAGAAGATTGTGGCCGAACGTTACGCCAAGAAGGCGGCATGGGCCAAGGAAAACCCAGAGAAAGCCCAGCAGTTGGCCGACTGGTTCAGTGGCAAGGCTCCGCAGATTGACTGGAGCCTCGTACAGCAAAAGGCCGGTGCCGCCACCCGTGGTGCCAGTGCCACCGTGCTCGGCGTACTGGCAGAGCAGGTGCCCAACATGATCTGCGCCTCCGCCGACCTCTCCAACTCCGACAAGACGGACGGCTTCCTCAAGAAGACCCACGACATCGTGCGCGGCGACTTCAGCGGTGCCTTCTTCCAGGCTGGCGTGGCCGAGCTGACCATGGCCTGCTGCTGCATCGGCATGGCACTCCATGGCGGTGTCATCCCCGCCTGCGGCACCTTCTTCGTGTTCTCCGACTATATGAAACCCGCTGTCCGCATGGCCGCCCTGATGGAGCTTCCCGTGAAGTTCATCTGGACCCACGACGCCTTCCGCGTCGGTGAGGACGGTCCCACCCACGAACCCGTGGAGCAGGAGGCTCAGATTCGTCTGATGGAGAAGCTGAAGAACCACCACGGCCGCAACTCCGTGCTCGTGCTGCGTCCCGCTGATGCCGAGGAAACCACCGTCTGCTGGCGCATGGCCATGGAGAACACCGCCACACCGACAGCCCTCATCTTCTCTCGTCAGAACATCGATATGCTGCCCGAAGGCAACGACTACAGCCAGGCCACCAAGGGTGCCTATGTCGTGGCAGGCAGCGACGAGGACTACGATGTCATCCTGCTGGCTTCAGGCTCTGAGGTGTCCACGCTGGAGGCTGGTGCTGCCCTGCTGCGCAAGGACGGCGTGAAGGTTCGCATCGTCAGCGTACCGTCGGAGGGTCTGTTCCGCAGCCAGTCCAAGGAATATCAGGAGAGCGTACTGCCGACCGGCAAGAAGAAGTTCGGCATGACCGCCGGACTGCCCGTCACACTGGAAGGTCTCGTGGGTGCCGACGGCACGGTATGGGGACTGAACAGCTTCGGTTTCTCCGCGCCCTACAAGGTGCTCGACGAGAAGCTCGGCTACACGGGTGAGAATGTCTACAAACAGGTGAAAGCCCTCTTGTCCTGATAACCGCTAAAACCGTAAGAGCATGGAAGTAAAGACTGTCGGCGTGGCATGCGACCACGCAGGATTTCCGCTCAAGCAGTTCGTGCTGCAGTATCTGGAGTCCCACGGCTATGCCGTCAAGGACTACGGTACATGGAGCGACGCTTCGGTCGACTATCCCGACTTCGGCCACGCCCTGGCCAAGGGCATCGAGAGCGGTGAGGTCTATCCGGGCATCGGCATCTGCGGCTCGGGCGAAGGCATCGCCATCACGCTCAACAAGCATCAGGGTGTGCGTGCCGGACTGGCCTGGATTCCAGAGATTGCGCATCTCATCCGCCAGCACAACGACGCCAACGTCTTGGTGATGCCCGGCCGCTTCATCGACAACAAGACGGCCGAGAAGATCATGGACGAGTTCTTCAAGACCTCCTTCGAGGGCGGACGCCACCAGAAGCGTGTCGACAAGATTCCCGTAAGGCAATAGCCTCCCTACGTCGGGGAGCTCTCCCCGAAATCGGGTAGGAGGTAAATGCTAATCATAAAAGGCAATTACCTCCTACTTTCACA
>CAVBXH010000017.1:0-33936 GCA_963599475.1 Acutalibacteraceae bacterium
CTCAGCATCTTCAGCGAGCTGAACAACATCACCAACATCTCCATGAACGATGAATACGCCGGTATCTGCGGCATCACCAAGGAGGAAATGTTGGAGCAAATGTCGGAAGATATTGATATGCTTGCCGAGGCGCAAGGCTTGTCGAGAGAGAAAGCCATCGACAAGCTCAAGGAACATTACGACGGCTACCATTTCTCGGGGATGTCGCCAGATGTGTTTAATCCGTATAGTCTGCTGAATTGTTTCGCGGAGCGAAAGTTCGGTGCTTATTGGTTTACCTCTGGCACGCCGACCTATCTCATCAACATGTTGAGGAAGTTTGACGTGTTGCCTATGGAGATTGCCCCGACGGAAGCCGTCTGCTCATCCTTTGACGCGCCTACGGAAAACATGAAAACCATCACGCCGTTGCTCTATCAGAGCGGCTATGTCACCATCAAGGAATACGACCCCGATACGCAGCTCTACACCCTTGACATCCCCAACAAGGAAATCAAGGTGGGCTTGTTCGACTGCCTTTTGCCTAACTATGTGGATGGCATCTACGCCGAGCGAGGCAACGTGACAATAGCCAAGATGGCATCGCTCCTTCGACAGAACAACATGGACGGTGCCCTGCATCTCCTGCAGGACTTCCTCGGCACCGTGCCCTACTGCAACGTGACCAACTACGAGGGACATTACCAGCAGATGCTATTCATCATCTTCACGCTCCTCACCGCCTACGTGGTGGACGTGGAGGTGCACACTCCCAACGGCAGGGTGGACATCGTGCTGCTCACGAAGAACGACCTCTACATCGTCGAGCTGAAGCTCAACAAGAGCGCGCAGGCGGCGATGCAGCAGATCAACCTCAAGAACTATCGCCAGCGTTTCGCCCTCTCCGGCAAACCCATTACCAAGGTGGGCATCAACTTCGACTCCACCCAAGGTAACATCGAGGACTGGGTGATAGAGGGAGAAGGATAACGATTACCGACAAGTAAGTGGGAAGCAAGAAGGCGACTATAAAAAAGTGTCATTGATACGCCATCCTTATCTAAGATTTTTGCGGATTTCCGCAGTTTTCTTACGTAAGATTAACAGATGCAACCTTCATGCAGTGCGCTTTTCTACCGTCGCGCGTTCATATCATGCCGCACATAGACCTCAGTATTTCCTCCTTGCATAGTCGCTGGGCGAGCAACCGAACTGCTTTTTAAAGCTTGTGGAGAAGTGGGAGAGCGTGTTGAAGCCCGTCATAAAGGCAATCTCCGAGATATTGTACTTTCCCTCGGCGATAAGTGCTGCGGCCCGGTTGATTTTGAATGTCTTAAAGAACACGCTGGGTGTCTCGCCCGTCAGACCCTTCACCTTGTAGTATAGCTTGGTGCGCGACATCAGCATCAACCCGCTGACACGGTTCACCTCCAACTCAGAGCTGGAAAGTTCCTGTTCCATCACCTTGTACAGTTCATCCATAAACTGACGATCCTGCGGCGAAAGCATTTCCTTTGCCACCTGGTCTGTCTCTGTGGCATTGGCGAGAATAGCCTTTACCTTTTCACGGTTGAGCAGTTGCGAACTGATGATGGCGAGTAGCACCTTCGGCGTGAAGGGTTTGGAAACATAAGCGTCAGCACCATGTTCCAGTCCGGCCACTTGGTCTTCTGCGGCAATCTTGGCCGTAACCAGTACCACGGGGATGTGGGACAGGCGAATGTCGTGTTTGACCTCGCTGCACAATTCGTAACCCGATATTCCTGGCATGACCACATCGCTGAGAATCAAGTGAGGCTCCTCCTCGCGTGCAGCCTTCAAGGCACTTTCCGCATCGAAACGATATAGCACCCGATACTGTGGCGAAAGCAGCGTGCGCAGATAGTGAACCACCTCCGTGTCATCGTCCACCACGAGGATTGTTGGACGTGCACACTCTTCCTCCACGTCATCGGCAGTCTTGTCTGCCGGTGTCTTTGCGGTTACGGTCAAGGGATAGGCGGTCGTTTGGTCTGTTTCGGTCTTTACACGTTCGTCGGCAGCATAAACGTCATCGTTGACAGGAAGGGTGAGTGTAAACACCGCGCCGCTGCCCGTACTGTTGACATCCTCAAAACCAAGCACGTCACGGTAGGTCGCGTCCTGTCTGTTGCCAGCCACAAGACGGCCATGATGAAGCTGAGCCAGTGCACGGGCATAATAGAGCCCGATGCCTGACCCCCAGTTGATGGTGCCCTTCAACTGATTGTCGAGCTGATAATAGCGTTTGAAGACGTTCTCCAGTTCGTTTTTTGGCAGACCCTTGCCCGTGTCGGCCACGATGATGCGCACGTTTTGCCTTGCCTGTGCCGAAGTCTCCACGTCAAACACCAGGTCGATGCGTCCGCCCCGAGGTGTAAATTTCATGGCGTTCGACATCAGGTTGTTGATGATTTTTTCCAGCTTGTCTGCATCAAGCCACATCAAGAACGACCCTTCCAGTCCGTGACATGCGATGCTGATACCCTTCTCGTCAGCATTCATGAGAAACAAGTCCATAATGCGTCGCATCTCGGCGATGATGTCCATACGGCTGATGCGCAGGCGCTGGGTGTCATTTTCGAGTTTATTGAAGTCGAGTAGCTGGTTGACCAGTCTCAGCATGCGCTTCACGCTACGGTCTATGATGCCCAACAGTTGCCGGTCGTGTGGCGACACCGACTTACTGTCTGCCAACTGCTCCACCGGCCCTGCAATCATTGTCAACGGCGTGCGGAACTCATGCGACACGTTGGCAAAGAAACTCATATTCATACGGTTGATACGCTGTTCTTGCTCCCGTTCCTCCTCAGCCCTGCGGGCGCTTCGCTTCTCCTCGGCAATGCGATTGCGGAAGCGTATCACCGCATACGCCACACCAAGGGCCAAACACACATACAACAATCTTGCCCACCAGGAGTTCCACGGCATGGGGGCTATGTGGATACGGATGCTGCGTTCCGCTATCGTCTGGTTGGAGTCGTTGGCCAGTATCTTGACCCGGAAGTTATAGCAGCCAGCGGGCAGATTAGAGTAATATGCCGCAGTGTTGTTTCCGGCATCCGTCCACTGGTTGTCCAGTCCCTCCATCTTGTAGAAATAGTGGATGCGCTTGTAGTCGCTATAGTCGATGGCAGAAAAGGAGATGGAGAAGCTGTTTTGCCGATAGCCGAGTCGGATTTGGCTGGCCGTCTCCATGCTTTCCGTAATGGGTGCCTCCGCGCCTGGCATGACGAGCTGGTTGTGGATGGTCAGGTGTTGGAACATCAGCCGCACATGTTTGTCCGTATTCACGCGTTCTGGATTGAATGCCGTGATGCCATGGGTTCCTCCAAAGACGAGCGTACCGTCCTTCAGATGGCAAGACGAGCGATCGTAGAACTGGAATCCGCCGATGCCGTCAGCCTCATTATAGCAGGTCACATGTCGCGTCCGCGGATTCAACTTGTCCAGTCCGTTCATGGTGCTGACCCACAGATCACCCTTGCGGTCCATCTCGATGCTGGAAACGTCCGCACACGACAATCCTGATATGCGTTCCATACGACGTTGTTTCATATTGTAGTACAGCAGTCCGTTGCTCACGGTGCCCAGCCAGAGGTCGCTGTTTTTGTCCTGCACCACCTTCGTGGGAATGAACTCGTTCTGTCGTATGCACGCCTTAAACTGCTGTGCGTCAACATCAAACTGGCGGCTTTCCATGCTGCGTGCATCTATCTCCATCAAGGGCTGTGCGAAGGCAGACACCAGCATCTTTCCGGATTGCAAAGGTATGATGCTCGGAATAAAGACAAAAGCCTTGGGGTAGAGCTGCTTTTGCTCCATAGTACCTGTAGTGGACTGGATGCGATAGACATATATCCCAGCTGTCGTCACCCACACGTTGCCGTAGACATCCTGCGCAAAATCCATGGGAAGAAAGATTTTGTAGGTGGCCATCACGCGGAGCACTCCCCCCACATGGCTGCACTTCACGACACCAAAAGTATTCGAGACCCAGACATATCCTTCCCTGTCAATAAACACATGGGTGGCGGCATTTTTGTCAAAGTCCAGCTGCGGACTGTTGATGACCATCTGCAGCAACTGTTGGGTACGGCGGTCATAACAGCACAACCCATGGTGTTTCGTAACCATCCACACGTTGTCGTCTTGATCTGCCGCAATAGACTTGACGGATTGCCGGCCGACAGCACGGCTCATGGACTCGTGGGCATTGAACATATCCTTATACTTGTATATGACGCGAAAACCCTGGTCGTCACTGCCCATCCACAGGTTTCCGCGTGAATCCGTAAACATGGTGTTGACGCAGATGCCATCCGTGCTGAAGGGGAAGGCGTTGTCGCGCTCGGTCAGCATCTTGTCGCTACGAAAATCATACAGGAGCAACCCCTTTCTTTCTGTGGCAATCAGCAAGCGGTTGGCATCATAGACATGGATGCACCGAACATCACCGTTGACAACAGGCAGTTGCGACAAGCCCTTTGGAAGTGGCACAAAACGTCGCGTATGGGTATTGAAGAGGCGCAGTCCTCCCAGACCATGCAGCCAAATATGACTACTGTCCTTCATTTCGGAGAACGTGGGGAAGTCTCTCCTCAGGTCGAGGGTGAAGACCTCCTTGAAATCTCGCACTCGAAATCCGCGCAACTGTTGTGGCGTGCGCACCCAGATGATGCCTCTATCGTCCATCATGGCATCGTCAGAAAAAGTGGTATACGGGTCAAGGTTGTCGATGCGCTTCACCACCGTATTTCTCCGATCGTCATATTGATAGATTTCAAAGCCGTTGAAGAAAAACACATGGCCGCGTGAATCTTCCAGAAACTTGTTGACATTCTTGTTGCGCAAGGGCATATTGACCCGGGAAAAGCCATTCTTCCCGTCGTAGATGGCCACGCCGCTGGCCGTCGCTATCCACAGCCGGTTGCGGCGGTCGCGGTGGATACTGGTGATGTTCGACTCGGGCAAGCCGCTGGTATCATCCATGCAGAAGTGCTGGTGAAACTTGGTGCCGTCGTACTTGTTAAGTCCCCGGAACGTACCGATCCACACCTGGCCGTACTGGTCTTCACCAAACGCCTTGACATGTTGATTGGAGACATGGTCTGCAATGACCAGCCCTGGTTCGTCCACACTCTGGCCTGTCACGGCTTGGCGGCAGGCCACAGCCGACAGCAGGCCGACCAGCAGAAGCAGGGGGATGGAGCGCTTTCCAAGAAGTAGATTCATCGTGCGGTTTCGTTTTGGTTTTTATCATGCGGTTCTGCGCTGCAAAGTTAATGAAAGTGCCGTTAAACACAAAGGATTCCGACGGGTTTTGAACATTTGTGCAAGTATTTGAACATCGGGGAAAGTCATTTTTTAACCCATCTGCAAACCAACAGAACATCACAGAAACATCCCTATGGCCAAACGTCGTACCTTTGCACTCGGTAATTACAACCAAACCATTAACTAATTAATATAAGTATGACAAACAATCTAATCAAGAAGAGACTATCCTCTCTGTTGGTGCTATTTGCACTTTCTGCTCCGCTTGCCGTGGCGCAACAGTTGCTGAAGGTTTCCGGCAAGATTGTCGACCAGGAGCAACAACCTATGATTGGCGTTACAGTAAAGGTGAAAGGCAACGACAAGCTCACTGCCGTATCCGACCTTGACGGCAACTTTACCATCCATGTACCCCAAGGCTCTACCCTACGTTTTTCTTACTTAGGATACCAAGAAAAGGATTTGCCAGCGTTGCAGGTGATGAAAATCGTGATGAGTGAAGACCAAAAAGTGCTGGACGAAGTAGTGGTTGTGGGATATGGCGTACAGAAAAAAAGTTCCGTGACGGGAGCCATCTCGCAAGTGAAGGCCGAAGATATGGAAAACCGCACCATTACCAATGCCAAGTCAGCATTACAGGGCAAGACCGCCGGCGTTCAGGTCATCGGCAACACCTCGTCGCCAGGATCTTCTCCCGCCATCCGCATCCGCGGCTTCTCGTCCAACGTGTCCTCCAGTCCGCTGTATGTGGTAGACGGCGTGCGGCTCAGTGACATCTCTGGCATCGACCCCAACGACATCGAGTCCATGGAAATTCTCAAGGATGCAGCTTCCGCGGCCATCTATGGTGCAGAGGCCGGCAACGGTGTGGTATTCGTTAGCACGAAGAAGGGAAAGGCCGGACAGGGAAAGATTACGTACGATTTCCAGTACACCACCGAGACGCTGGCCCACATGCCCCAACTGCTCAATGCCGAGCAGTACATCAACTATATGACCGAGGGCGGCATTTACACCAAGGACTATATGCTCAAGAACTGGGACGGCCAGACCAGCACCGACTGGATTGACGCTGTCTACGGAAAAGGCCACATGGCCAAATACAACGTGGGGCTTTCCGGTGGAAACAAGGACGGCAACTACTATGTATCCGTCACCTACCTGGACAATAACGGTATTGTCCGGGGCGACAATGACCTCTACCGCCGCCTTACAGGCACCATCAACGGAGAATACAACATCAAGCCGTGGCTCAAGGTGGGGACGACCAATCAGATTGAGAAATACAATACGCGCTCCGTGTCTGGTGGCTATGAATACGGCAGCATGCTGACCTCTGTCATTAATATGGACCCACTCACCCCCGTGACCTATTCCCCCGACAACATACCTGCCCACATGGCCTCCGCCCTTGCCGAGGGCAAGCAACTGCTGACGGATGCCAACGGCAACTACTACGGCATCTCGCTCTTCAACAACAACGAGAACTACAACCCGTTCATTATGCGCGACAACGGCATCTCGCGCAGCAGCGGATTCAACGTCAACGGATCGGCCTATCTGGATTTCAAGCCCCTGAAAGGTCTGGTGCTCACGTCGCGCTTCGGCTATCGCCTCTCGGGCACCCGTTCGTCCTCCACATCGCTTCCCTACTATGGCAACGCAGTACACAGCGTGGACTATGTAGCCCAAAGCGGCACCTCTTCCACCACCATCTACTATCAGTGGGAGAACTTCATCAACTACACCCGCACCTTCGCCAAAGCCCATACCATAACGGCCATGGCGGGTATGTCGTTTCAAGAGTCCTCGTATAACTATGTCAATGGTTCCCTGTCTGCCAATGGCGCGGATGCCTTGAAGAAGAACGACCCACTGTTCTATTACCTCAACTATGCCTCCGCCTCCGCGACCAAGGGTGTGGGCGGAGAGCAGACAAGTTCGGCCAAGATGTCTTACTTCGGGCGCGTCGGCTACGACTACAAACACCGCTATATGTTGCAGGCCTCGTTGCGTGCCGATGCGGCTGACCTCTCCAAGCTCCCCGCAACCAACCGCTGGGGCTATTTCCCTGCCGTGTCAGCGGGATGGGTCATCTCTGAGGAGAAATTCTTTGAGCCGCTGCGCGAGGTGGTGAACAGTCTGAAGCTACGCGCCAGCTGGGGACAGAACGGTTCGCTTGCTGCCCTCTCGGGCTATGTCTACAGCACCGATATGGCCAACGGCAACGTCTATCCCTTTGCCGCCGGCAACAACTATACCCAGGGTGTATCCCCCTCTACGATGGGCAACGATAAGCTGAAATGGGAGACCTCCGAACAGTTCGACTTCGGTATCGACACCTATCTCTTCCGCGGCCGACTGAACTTCTCCGCAGACTATTTCTCCAAGAAGACCAAGGATCTGCTCGTCTACGGCACCACTCCTTCGCTGGTCATTGGCGGTTCCACATCGCCCATCAACGCCGGCAATGTAAGCAACAAAGGCTTTGAATTTGAGATAGGATGGAAGGATCATGTACAGGATTTCCAGTATAGCATCCGTGCCAATCTGGCCACGCTGAGCAACAAGGTTACCTACATCGACCCCTCCATCACGCGACTGGGCGGCACAACGTTCCACACCTACACCATGACCTATTTCGAGCAAGGCTATCCCGTCTATTACTTCCGTGGCTACCAGTTCACGGGTATCGACCCCGAGACGGGCGACCCACAGTTTGCAGACCTGGACGGCAGCGGCGACCTCTCTGACGGTGACCGCACTTGTATCGGTGATGCCATTCCCGACTTCACCTACGGTCTGACGCTTACCGCAGCCTATAAGGGCTTCGACTTCACGCTCTTCGGCACGGGTTCGCAAGGCAACAAAATCTACAACTGCATCAACCGCCCCGACGTAGCCATGACCAACAAGCTCAAGGAGGTGTTCTATGACGACCGCTGGACGGTCGATAACCCCACGGGTACCCGTCCACGGGCTGGTGCCAACAACATGGATAAGTATGCCTGCTCCAGCGCGATGGTCTATGACGGCTCCTATTTCAAGATCAAGCAGATACAGCTCGGCTACTCCCTACCCAAGAACCTCCTTCGTCGCGTGGCCGTCAACCGCCTCCGTGTCTACGTGTCACTTGATGATTTCATCACCTTCACCAAGTATCCGGGTTTCGACCCCGAGGCGTCTGTCAATGCCACGTCAGGCATGGGCATCGACAAGGGCGCATACCCTATGTCCAAGAAAGTGGTGCTTGGCTGCAACATCGAATTCTAAATCAACCATCAAAAACAGACAACAATGAAAAAGAACAATATACTGTGTACACTCCTCATGCTTGTGGCCTTGTTCACCGCGGGCTGTGAAGACCGACTCGACATTGCCAAGCACGGCAATATGGGTAGTCAAGAGGATTTCTATCAGACCGATGACGACGCAGAAAGTGCAGCCGCCTCCATGTACCTCAATTTGCGCGGTCTTTACTACAACTGGTTCTTTACCAAGAATCTGCTGGCCGACGATGTGTGGTGCGGCGGTGGACAACGTGGCGACAACAATCAGATGGAGCAGCTGAACGAATACACCTTCGGCACAGACCATGGCATGATACAGGGCGTGTTCTCCAGCATGTACGGTCTCATCTACAAAGCCAACCTCATCATCGAGAAAGTGCAGCCCGACACCCATATCAAGGCGCGCACGGTAGCCGAAGCCAAGTTTATGCGTGCTTGGGCCAACTTTGAGTTGGTGACGCTCTTTGGCACCGCCCCGCTCGTGGATCATCTGCTACAGGCAGACGAGTACCGATGCCCAAACAGCACCCCCGAGGAGCTGTGGGCTGCCGTAGAAACCGACCTCCAAGAAGCCATCGCCATGAATGCGCTGGAGTCCAAAACCGCTGTCAATGACACGGAAACCGGCACTCATGTGACGCAGGAAATGGCTAAAGCTATGCTCGGCAAAGCCTACTTGTTCGAGAAGAAGTATGCCGAAGCCGCACAGATGTTTGACCAAGTGATTTCATCCGGTAAATATGAATTGTTTAAGGGTAGCTTTGACATGCTGTTTCACGCTGTCAACAACAACTGTTGTGAGTCGTTGCTGGAGTGCCAGATGCGCAATGACCCCGAAAAGGCATGGAGCCAATACTCTATGTTGCAGATCATGCAGGGCTGGCGCACCAGCAACATCACCTACAGCGGCACTGCAGCCACAGAGATGGCCACCGGCACCTATGGCTTCATGAATCCTCGGAAGTCCCTCTATGAAGCATTCGTACAGGCAGAAGGCACAGACGGCTATCGCTTGCGCCACACCATGCTCACCTACGACCAGGTGAAAGACTACGGAGTGGAAATCAAGTCGGGTATGTCGCTCTACGGCTGCGAGGGTTATTTTATGTACAAGAACCGACCACTGAAGGAGGACTGTATCAACGACAACCCCGGCTTCCAAGTGTTGCAGTACATCAACTACCGCATCATGCGCTATGCCGAGGTGTTGCTGCTCGCCGCTGAGGCCAACCTGCAAAACGGCAATACCGCCAAGGCTCTCGAATATGTCAATATGATCCGCTCGCGAGCACAGGAGCAACCACTAACAACGGTCACACTTGACGACATCAAGTTGGAGAAGCGGCTGGAGCTTTGTCTGGAGTGCGTGCGCTATCAGGATCTGGTACGCTGGGGCGATGCGGAGCGTGTACTGGCCGAACAAGGCAAGCAGGTGCCCAACTTCTCGGACAAGGGCGTGACGTGGGATTATTCCAACGCGGAATACGGTTTCAAATCCAAGCACAACCTGTTCCCCATACCGCTGAAGGAGATGGAACTCAATCCGAACATCCAGCAGAACGAAGGCTGGTAAAGCTACACGGTATTAACGAACTCAAATTGATAAAGATATGACAATATACAGCAAATTATTCAGTATGGCATTTGCCGTCCTTGCGCTGACGGCCTGCAATGACAAGGCGTTGGATGGACTGCAGGGCGACTATGCCGGCATGACCATCTGCAGTACTACGACGGCAACGGTGCAGCCCACGACCAAACTCGGCAAGGGCATCAAGTCTCTCAACATCGATTTTCAGGATGCCCAAAGCCATCAGTTCACCATCGGCTTCCGGTCGTCAGAATGGACACTGCCGGGCGGCACCTATACCGTTTCTGACGCGGTGGCACAGGGCAAATGCCAGGCCAGTGCCAATGGAGTGCAACTGACCAGTGGCGAAGCCGACATCAACATCATCAATGGCAAGTACTATATCTCCGGTCTCTTTACCGATGCTCAGGGCAATCGATACAAACTGGATTTCAAAGGACAACTGGAATTTACCATCGGCGAGGACGACCCCGAGCCGTCGGGCTATCAGATGACCGTCACCCAGCAGGCCGTGACCTCCTACGACTGGTCCACGGGCAAGACGACGGTCTACGACGGTGTCACAAAATACTCCGTCACCATGGTGTCGCCCGAAGGCGGCGTGTCGCTCTATCTCGACCTCATCAATGCCACGGGCACAGCGGTGGCCAACCTGGTCGGCACCTATACCGTGCAGAGCAATTCGCGCGAAGCGTGGCTCTGTGACAACGGTTGGATTGTACCCGATTACAATATGGCTGGCGGCAGCTATTATGTAGACCAGAACGGCACAAAGCAGTACATCACCTCCGGACAAATCGCTGTGTCGACGGTCAAGAGCAGCGAGGGTGCTACGCTCTACAATTTCTCGGCTACTGGTTTAGGCATCACGACTGCTGACGGAAAGAGCACCTCCACCTCTGGCGCTGTCTCGGTCAAGTTTGCTACCTATTTGGAGGCCACCGGTAAGGAGCTGAGAAACCAGACCATTGAGAGCCAGGTGCTCGGACAGACCATGAAATACTCGGTATATCTGCCGGCTGGCTACAACGAGACGAAGGAATATCCTGTACTCTACATGCTCCACGGTGCAAGCGGCAGCAACAACGACTGGCTCGACGGCGGTATGATCAACGCCAATGCTTCTACAGCAGCCAGAGAGGGCACAGCCCCCGAGATGATTGTCATCTGTCCCGACTGTGGTGGCGACAACTTCTACTGCAACGACTACAACGGCAACGGCTTCCAGTATATGACGTATTTCTTCCAGGAGTTCATCCCCACGGTGGAGAACCGCTATGCTGTCCACAAAGACCGTTCGGCGCGCGCCATTGGCGGCTTGTCGATGGGTGGCTTTGGTGCGCTCTACTACGGTTTGCTCCATCCCGAGATGTTCGCCTACGTGTATGCCTGCAGTCCTGCCACCTATATCAGCGGTGCACCAAACCTCTACGAGATGCTCGCTGCGGCCGACGTGTCGCAGTTGCCCGGCATCACTATGGAGATTGGCACAGAGGACTTTCTCTATCAGTCGGCCGGCTACTTCAAGCAGGCGCTTGACGGCTACCGCGTAACCAACGAGTATATCACGCGTACAGGAGTCCACGACTGGGCCTTTTGGGCGGCCTGCACCCCCAAGATTATGAAAAAACTTGGCGAAGTCTGGCAATAGAATACAAAACAGGAACAACAAATCAAACAAAACATAAAACAGCTATGAAAAAATTCCGCATTCTGGCCGCTGCACTCTTCGTCAGTGCGAGCAGCTTTGCACAGCAAGCCTTGTTCAACCAAGTGCCTGTCGTCTCTCCGGAGATAAACAGCGACAACAGTGTCACCTTCCGCCTCCGTGCGCCCGAAGCGAAGAAGGTGGAGATTACCGGCGACTTCCTTGCCCCGCGATCCGTTGACACTCCCATCGGGAAGATGGAACAGCCGGGCGTGGCCGAGATGACCCGCGACGACAAGGGCGTATGGACGTTTACCAGCACGCAGCTCACGCCCGAGCTGTATTCCTACAACCTCATCCTGGATGGAGTCAGGATTGTCGACCCTGGGAGCGTCTACATCTCGCGCGACATTACCTCCGAGACCAACATGTTCATCATTACCGAAAAGAAAGGCGACTGCGGTGACCTGTACAGCGTGAACGAGGTGTCCCACGGCAATGTGGCAAAGGTATGGTATCCGTCGCCCACGCTGAAGATGCAACGTCGTATGACGGTCTATACACCTGCGGGCTACGACAAGGGAAAGAACTATCCCGTGATGTACCTGCTCCATGGTGCCGGGGGCGATGAGAACGCCTGGACGGAGTTGGGACGCGCCGCACAGATACTGGACAATCTTATCGCTGCCGGCAAGGTGAAGCCCATGGTGGTGGTCATGACCAACGGCAACCCCAACTGCCAAGCTGCTCCCGGCGAGTGGTCAGCCGGCATGTATGTGCCGTCGTTCTATGGCTATCAGGGGGCCGAGCCCGCCGCCTCGATGGACGAGAGTTTCCCCGACGTGATGAACTATGTGGAAAGCCACTACAAGGTAGCCAAGGACAAGGCCCGCCGTGCCATCTGCGGTTTGTCCATGGGTGGCGGCCACTCGTTCGACATCTCGCGCCGCTTCCCCGACAAGTTCGACTACGTAGGGCTGTTCTCCGCAGGGCTCAACGTGAACGGCAACTGGGACCGCAGCAATTTCTACGACCAGATGTCCCGGAACCAGGAGTTCGGAGCGCAGATGGCCAAACTCTTTGCCGGCAAGCCGAAGCTCTACTGGATAGGCATCGGCAAGACCGACTTCCTCTATGAGAGCAATGCCGACCTACGCCGCTACCTCACCGAGCACAACTATCCATACACTTATGTGGAGACGGACGGCGGCCACATCTGGCGTAACTGGCGTCTCTATCTGACGGAGTTCGCACAGAAGATTTTCAAATAACACATGAAGATGATGATGATAAAAAACATAACCCTGGTCTCCTGCGCTGTCTGCGCAGGAGCCACCATGGCCTTCGGACAGTCTGCCGCAGCGCCGCAGCTCGGCGTGGCCCCTGTCGCAGAAGTGATCCGCGCCATGACGCTCGACGAGAAGATAGAACTGATAGTGGGTTCGGCAGGCAACCAGACGACCAATATGTCGGCCACTATCGGCAACCAAGCACAACTTGTGCCGGGCGCAGCCGGACAAATCAACGGCATTCCGCGACTGGGCATCCCTACGACGGTAGTAGCCGACGGCCCTGCCGGCCTGCGCATTGACCCCAAGCGCAAGGATACCGACAGCACTTTCTACTGCACCCACTTCCCCGTGGCTACGGTGATGGGTTCCACATGGAATCCCGAACTGGTGCGCTCGGTGGGTCAGGCCATGGGCAACGAGGTGTTGCACTATGGAGTGGACGTGCTGTTGGCCCCCGCCACCAATATCATGCGCAATCCGCTTTGCGGCCGCAACTTCGAGTATTACTCGGAAGACCCTCTGCTGGCCGGAAAGATTTGTGCACAGATGGTGAACGGCATCCAAGAGAACGGGGTGGGCACCTCGCTGAAGCATTTCGCCCTAAACAACCAGGAGACTAACCGAACGGGCAACAACGTCATCGGCACACCGCGTGCCTTCCGCGAGATTTATCTGAAGCCGTTTGAGATCGTGGTGAAGGAGGCGCAGCCCTGGACGGTGATGACCTCCTACAACCTCATCAACGGCACGATGGCGAGCGAACGGGCTGACCTCATCACCGACATCTTGCGTAAGGAATGGGGCTTCCGGGGTGTGGTGATGACGGACTGGTACGGCGGCCGTGACGCTGCCGCACAGATGGAGGCCGGCAACGACATTCTGATGCCGGGCAAGGCACAGCAGAAGGCGGCCATCCGGCAAGCCGTGCTCAACGGGAAATTGTCGCGCGAGATGATTGACCGCAACGTGCAGCATATTTTGGAATACATCCTGCGCACGCCCCGGTTTAAGCACTATTCATACGACAATCACCCCGACCTTCAAGCTCATGCACAGGTGGCACGCAGTACGGCGACCGAAGGCATGGTGCTCTTGAAGAACCTGAAGCAGACGCTGCCGCTGGACGACAAGGTGAAGAATGTGGCTCTCTTCGGGAATACCAGCTACGACTTCATCGCTGGCGGCACAGGTTCCGGCAATGTAAACCACGCCTATGTCGTCAGCCTACTTGACGGTCTGAAGAACGCAGGCTTCTCACTGGACCAAAATCTTGCAGCAGCCTATGCAAAGTACATCCCCGAGGCAAAGCAACAGATGCCCAAGCCTGCCAATCCTTTGGAGGCCTTCCTGCCGGGACGGTTCGTTCCAGAAATGAGCCTTGAGGGTATCGACATGGCTGCCGTTGTCCAGCAAAACGACATGGCCATGATAACCATCGGCAAGCAGTCGGGCGAGTTTCTTGACCGCCACATCAGCGACAACTTCAACCTCACGCAGGCCGAGCAACAGCTGATAGCCACGGTCTGCCAAACATTTCACAAGGCTGGCAAGAAGGTGGTAGTCATCCTGAATGTCTGCGGCGTCATCGAAACACAGAGCTGGATAGGCCAACCCGATGCCGTACTGCTTTCCTGGCTACCCGGACAGGAGGGCGGCAATGCGGTGAGCGACATCCTCACAGGCAAGGAGACTCCTTCGGGTCGTCTGCCTATGTCGTGGCCCTTGCACTATGACGACGTGCTCTCCAAGAACGATTTTCCAACCCCTGACAGCATCAAGGTGAAGGACATCCTTGGCATGTTCATGGGGAAGGGTATCGGTGAAGGCAAGAACGAGCGCAACGTGGACTATACGGAGTATAATGAGGGCATCTTCGTGGGCTATCGCCACTATCTGACCAACCGCGTCCCCGTGGCTTTCCCCTTCGGCTATGGTGAGAGCTATACGACGTTCGTCTATCGCGACTTCAAGGTGGAGAAGGCCGGAAACGGCGACATCCGCGCCACCGTGACCGTCAAGAACACGGGGAAATATGCGGGCAAGGAGGTGGTGCAGGTGTATGTGGCCGCTCCCGGAAACGATATGCGCAAGCCGACGCGCGAGTTGCGCGGCTTTGCCAAGACGCGACTGCTGACTCCCGGCGAACAGCAACAGGTGGAGGTGACCGTTCCCTACGCCAGTCTGGCCTCGTTCTGCGAGGCGGAGAGTCAGTGGCAGGTGGAGGACGGCGACTATCGGGTGATGGTGGCTCGCCATGCTGCCGACCCCAAGCCGCTCTGCGCCGTGATACGCGAAACAGGCTCCGTGACGGAGCGCGTAGAGCCTTGCCTGTTGCGGCGGCAGTGATTCTCCAGAAACTGCGCGTTTGAATACATGAAAACAGTTTTTTATACATAAAAGTAGATGTTTCATAACATGAAGAAATTCTTTCTTTCCATCCTGTTCGTCTGCTGCGCTTGGGCTGTCCCTGCGCAGCAGATGTTCGTCAACGAGGAACTGACCGTCAGTCGGCTGGCCAACCGCAAGAACGTGTGGGTCGTGGAGACTCGCGACAACTGCACCATGTACATCATCGAGGGGCGTAAACGTGCCCTGCTCATCGATACGGGAACGAAAAACACGGCACTCGACCAGGTGGTACGGCGTTTCACCCGGAAACCTCTTGATGTGGTCATCACCCATCTGCACCCCGACCATGCGGGCAATGTGGGTTATTTCGATTCGGCCTGGGTTCATCCGGCCGACACAGTGATGCTACATGAGTATGGAGCCTGCCGCGACAAATTTCGGTTTCTACATGACGGACAACGTTTCGATTTGGGCGGCACCGTTATCGAGACCATCCACACACCCGGCCACACGCCCGGCTCAGTGGTGTTTGCCGACAAGGCGACAGGCGACTGCTTCACGGGCGATGCGTTCGGCTCAGGACAGGTGTGGCTGCAACTGGAACCGCACGTGCCCATGACGGAGTATCTGTCCTCGTGCCGGCGCGTGGAACGCCTGATGGAACGCGGCGAGGTGAAGTCCCTCTGGTGCGGCCACTACCCGTATGTCAAGACCTGCTACGGTCTCGACTACCTGCAGACCATGGAGCAGCTCGCTGCACGGCTCGTCAAGGGCGACACCATCGGCTCCGTGCCCTTTACACTGCCCCCGTCCGTCCACAACAAGGGCAACGCCCGAGTGCTGTCCGACCCGAGGGGACGCGTGGCCATTGTGTACAATGCAGACAAGATATTGGCAGAATATTCCCTGCACCGCGACGTGCCCTATGTCTCTGCTACCGACTCAGATTCCTACCGCCGCGAACGCTGCAAACTCGACATCTACATGCCCCGTCACATGGCCCATGCGTCCGTGGTGGTATGGTTTCACGGCGGCGGTATGGAGTCCGGGGAGAAGTATATTCCCGAAATCCTGCAGCGGAAGGGCATCGGTGTCGTTGCCGTCAACTACCGTCTGAGCCCGATGGCGAAGAGGCCGGCCTATATCGAAGATGCCGCTGCGGCGGTGGCTTGGGTCAGGCGGAACATCGCGCGCTATGGCGGCGACCCTCGTCGCGTCTACGTGTCTGGCCACAGCGCGGGTGGCTATCTTTCCCTGATGCTGGCCATGGACAAGCACTGGCTGGCCCGTTATGGAGAGGAGGCCGACAGCATCGCAGCCTACCTCCCCGTCAGCGGCCAAACCGTGACTCATTTCACAATACGGAAAGAGCGCGGCCTGCCCTTCCAGATTCCGGTAGTCGACGAGCTTGCGCCCATCCGTCACGCCCGTCCAGACACGGCTCCCATCCTGCTCCTCACGGGCGACCGTCGCATGGAGATGGCCAGTCGGTGGGAGGAGAACGCCTGGCTGGAGTCGGTGCTGCGCAGCGTGGGCAACAAGCGTGTCGGCCTCTACGAGCTCCAGGGCTTCAGTCATGTAGGTGTGCACGATGCCGCACTGACATGGCTGGTCCACTATGTGCTTTCGCACTGACCGCATGTCTTCTTGAACATCAGGTTGGCTTGGGATGGCAAGCCATCCTGTCTTTTATTCCGACTTTGACCTCCATGCCTTCAACCTTCCCTTTGTCCTCGACAGGGATTATCGGACGGAAAGCTTGGAGATACGCTGGGAAATGACTATCTTTGCAGGCAAAAACCAAACCTGACAGATAAAGTATGAAAAGCGTATTACTCCTGACAATGGCTGCAGTGACCTTCAGCAGTGCACAAGCCAAAAACAAGAACACCGTCACGGCACAGGCCAACGGTTATCCCATCACGCAGGTGGCCTTCACCGCCGTGAAAGTCCATCCGCAAACCTTCTGGGGACAGCGCATCAAGGCTGCACGCGAGGTGACCATCCCACTGGCCTTCGAAAAATGTGAGACGACCCACCGCTACGACAACTTCAAGATGGCGGCCTACACGCTGCAGCATCCTGGCCATGAGGGACTGCAGACCCCGGAATGGGACGTGAGCAAGTTTATGGGCTTTTCCTTCGACGACACGGATGTGTACAAGACCATCGAGGGTGCCAGCTACGTGCTGCAGACCTATCCCGACAACCGCCTCAAACAGTATATCGACAGTGTGCTCGACATCGTGGCTGCGGCACAGGAGCCGGACGGCTACCTCTACACCGCACGTACCATCAACCCGGCACACCCGCACAAGTGGTCGGGCGAGAAACGCTGGGTGAAGGAAGAGGTGCTCAGCCATGAGCTCTACAACCTCGGTCACATGGTTGATGCAGCCTGCGCCCACTATCAGGCCACGGGAAGCAGCAAGTTTCTGAACATCGCACGCCGCTATGCCGACTGCGTGGTCAAGGAGGTGGGTCCAGCACCGGGACAGGCCTGCGTGACTCCCGGTCACCAGATTGCCGAGATGGCACTGACACGTCTCTACCTCCTCACCGGCGACAAGCACTACCTTGACGAGGCCAAGTTCCTGCTCGACTTCCGGGGCAAGACGGCCACGAAGAACATCTATTCCCAGAGCGACAAGCCCGTGGTGGACCAGACCGAGGCTTGGGGACACGCTGTCCGCGCCGGATATATGTATGCCGGCATGGCCGATGTGGCTGCGCTGACGGGCGACTCGGCCTACCTCAAAGCCATTGATACCATCTACGACAATATCGTCAACCGCAAATACTACATTACGGGCGGCGTGGGCGCACGCCACAGCGGTGAGGCTTTCGGAGCCGATTATGAACTGCCGAACCTCACGGCCTACAACGAGACGTGTGCCGCCATCTCCATGGTGTATCTCTTCCATCGGATGTTCCTGCTGCACGGCGATGCCAAATACATCGACTGTCTGGAGCGAACGCTCTACAACGGTGTCATCAGCGGCATGTCGGTGGACGGTGGACGCTTCTTCTACCCCAACCCCCTGTCGAGCGACGGCAAGTATAAATTCAATGCAGACGGCACAACGGAACGGCAACCGTGGTTCGGCTGCGCCTGCTGCCCCAGCAACCTCTGCCGCTTCATCCCCTCGTTCCCCGGCTACGTCTATGCCGTGAAGGACCGCACGCTCTATGTCAACCTCTTCACCGGAAATACCGCCACAGTTGAGATTGGAGGAAAGGCCGTGACAGTAGACCAGCAGACGGACTATCCGTGGAACGGCGACATCACGCTGCGCATCCAGAAGAACCGAGCCAAGCGGTTTGCCATGGCCATCCGCATCCCGGGATGGGCGGTCAACATACCCGTGCCCAGCGACCTGTATCGCTTCACCGACTGCCAGACACGCACCTGGCAGGTGACCATCAACGGCGAACGCGTCGACGGCGTGAAGACGGAGAAGGGCTATCTCATCATCGACCGCACGTGGAAGAAGGGCGACGTGGTGGCACTACACCTCGACATGCCGGTGCGCACGGTAGTGGCCAACGAACGGGTGGCTGACGACCGTGGTCGCGTGGCCGTGGAGCGCGGTCCACTGGTCTATTGTGCCGAGGCGGCCGACAACACCAGTCACAGCATTTTCCATTTCCTCATGCCGCGCAAGCCGCAGTTCACCGTGGTAGACCGCACCATCAACGGCCAGCATCAGGTGTCGTTCGGTGTGAAAGCCATTGAAGTGGACGGCCAAACGGTGGACACCGATGCCGAAGGACGTGCAACGGTCACCGACACACGCCTCACGCTCATCCCCTATTACGCCTGGAACCACCGGGGCGCAGGTGAGATGGAGGTGTGGCTGCCACAGAGCATCGAAGCACTGGGTAGATAGAAACTGGGTAGATAGAATAAGCCCAAGGCACGCCCCTTTCGGGCAACGCCTTGGGCTTTTTGCGTGCCTTATTCAAACACAAAATCCTCAAGTGTGCAGATAGACTGATCTTTCGTGGCGGAAGCAAAGGTGAAGTACAGGGCGTGCTTCCCCGTTAGCTCACCCAGCGACGGCAACGAAACCGCCATTTCGGCGGATTCCTTGGGCATGTCGGCTTTCAGTTCAACAGTGCCAAGCACCTTACCGCCCTGCGAAGTCCACGGCCGGTCGGCCCATACCGTGATGGTTCCGTCAATGCCTTCCGGAATGAGACGCATCAGCAGACGCACGTCGCTGCGACCGTGCGTGGCCGTGAAGTTGAAGTATTTGTAGCCCACGATGGATCCATCGGTGTTGAACACCACTGGGTTGGTGTTGTTGCGCAACTCATAGGGCGCGTCGAACTTGTCGGCCGTGCCATAGCCGGCTGCCACATACGAGCCATAGTTCTTTCTGGCAGGCCAGCGGTGCTCTTGCACTTTCGGGCCTGTCAACCAACAGGCAATGCCTGCGGAATGGCGTTCCAGGGGATTGATGCCGTCCAGCGCGAAGCCTTCGGAGTTGTATTCGCCCTCCGTGATGTGCACCTTGCCGCCCGGGCCTTCCTCCACGCTGACCTCAATGGGGGCGACCATAGCCTGACGGGCAAACTCATTCGTGTCCGTCTGCCGATGGTAGAAAACATACCACTGTCCGTTTATCTCGCAGATACTGCCGTGGGTGTTGCCCGTCACGATGGCCGACGCTATCGTGTCGCCCTGCTCGTTCACCTCGCGACCACGGGCGTCTATGATCGTTCCCCCATAGGTATACGGGCCGAGTGGCTTGTCACTGTAGGCATAGCCCAGCGTATAGTTGCTGGCGGGCAGACCGAATTCGCCGTCACGGGTCCAGCGGCTATAGATGAATACGTACTTGTCCTTGATCTTGCGGATGGATGAGGCTTCGTAGAAGCAGAACTCGCCCTCCTGTATCCTCGATGACACCAGGTTCTCGACGATGGACGTGCCCGGCTTCACAGTGGCCATCGTGGTCGGGTCGAGTTCGGCCGCATAGGAGCAGTCGAAACCCCAGTAGCCATAGACGCGACCATCGTCATCAACCAGCACGGCAGGGTCGAACCGCAACACGCCGTCCGTACTGTCGGCATCCTCCTTGCTCCAGTTGCACACTTCAAAGGGACCATCGGGTCTGTCGCTCTTGGCAATCAGCCCCTGGCGTCCACCTTCCTGGTCGTTGGGATAGAGGTAATAAACCTTCTTCCCGTCCGCTTTTGTCACCAGTGCCACGTCTGGCGCAAAGAGCACATCGGCTTTCCCTGCGGAATCGAAAGGCTCCCCTTTGGCATTCTTGTCCACACGCAGTATCTCGCCATCGTAACGCCAGGCATCCAGACTGTCAACAGGTGCCGACCAGACCACCAACTCGCGTCCGCAATAGTCTGTCAGACGGGTGTCGTGCGAGCCATAGATATAGGCCCGCTGCTTGCCGGGATGGTCCGGATCTTCGAACACGTACGGCTCCCCGTCGGGGATGTGTTCCCATAACGGCAGGTAAGGATTTCCCTGCGTTCTCATGCGTCCCTGCTGCTGCGCTGTCTGCCCCGCACAGGCCATCATCACCAGCACACTGCCCACGGCAGCACCAATGGTCCATAACTTGTTTTCATGCGTTTGTTTTCTACTCATATTGGTTGTCTTTATTTTAGGTTATCGACCGCGAAGATACGCATAATCTTTGATAATGCAAAACGGTTCAGCAAGAAAAGTGTCAAATGTTGATGTTATCAGATTCTCCGGCGGAGTCAGGAAATAGGACTTGGAGCAGATTTTACACCGTTTTCTTTGGTCATTCAGTCAAAAAGCAGTAATTTCGCGATCGGAAATGAACCAAACACAAGAAACACAGGAAATGATGCGCTCCTGCACCCGCGACGGCATGAACGCCTTGGAGCGGGCGGTGAAACGCCTGTTCGACGTGTTGTTGGCTGGCGTGGGACTGATCGTCCTCTCACCGCTGTTCCTCGTCTGTGCTCTGATGGTATGGCGGGAGCACGACGGCTCCGTCATCTTCCGACAGGAGCGCGTAGGCCGCTTTGGCCGTCCGTTCCACATCTGCAAGTTCCGCACGATGGTGGCCGATGCCGAACACGACGGCCCGCAACTCTGCAACGGCGAGGATGATGCGCGGCTGACGGCAACTGGACGATGGCTGCGCGCCAGCCATCTGGACGAGCTGCCCCAGTTGTGGAATGTGTTGAAGGGCGAGATGTCGCTGGTGGGGCCGCGCCCCGAACGTCCCTTCTTCGTGGAGCAAATCATGAAGGAAGACCCACGCTATCGGTGTCTCTTTCAGGTGCGCCCCGGCATTACCTCGTATGCCACCATCTACAACGGCTACACCGACACGATGGAGAAGATGCTCCGCCGCTTGGAAATGGACCTCCACTATTTGGAGCACCGATCCCTGTGGCAGGATTTTAAGGTATTGGTATTCACCGTTGTCTATTATGCCCGTGGCCAGAAGATGACCCGCTAAATAATGCCAACCCATTCTTTGCTCCGTTTTTCTTTGGCCATTCGGACGAAAAGTAGTAACTTTGCGAGCAAAATCTAACAATATACAAGGAACAAAGGACATGATTCTCTTTTTCAGAACGCCACAGGCAAGTGTGATAGCCACACAGACAGACCGTCAACTCGAAGAAAACGAAGTGAAAGAACTGTGTTGGCTCTACGGCAACGCCGAACTGCTGAAGGACCAGACGCTGATAGGCTACTATGTGGGACCGCGCCGCGAGATGGTGACCCCTTGGTCGACGAACGCTGTCGAAATCACCCAGAACATGGGACTCCACGGCATCGTGCGCATAGAGGAATACTTCCCCGTGGCCAACGAAGACGCCGAGCACGACCCGATGCTGCAACGCATGTACAACGGTTTGGATCAGGACATCTTCACTGTGAACATCCAGCCTGAGCCTATCAAGTACGTGGACAACCTGGAGGAATACAACGAGCAGGAGGGACTGGCGCTGTCGCCCGAGGAAATCGAGTATCTCCACAAGATAGAGAAAGAGAACGGACGGCCGCTGACCGACTCCGAGATTTTCGGCTTTGCACAGATCAATTCGGAGCACTGCCGCCACAAGATCTTCGGTGGCACATTCATCATCGACGGTCAGGAGATGGAATCGAGCCTCTTTGCCTTGATTAAGAAAACCACGCAGGAGAACCCCAACAAGATATTGTCGGCCTATAAAGACAATGTGGCCTTTGCACAGGGACCGGTGGTGGAGCAGTTTGCCCCGGCCGACCAGTCAACCAGCGACTATTTCCGCGTGAAGGACATCGAGAGCGTCATCTCACTGAAGGCCGAGACGCACAACTTCCCAACCACCGTAGAGCCGTTCAACGGAGCAGCTACAGGCACTGGCGGTGAGATTCGCGACCGCATGGGTGGCGGCGTAGGCTCGTGGCCCATTGCCGGAACGGCCGTGTACATGACGGCCTACCCGCGCATTGAAGGGGAGGGGCGCGACTGGGAGGACATCATGCCCGTGCGCAAATGGCTGTACCAAACGCCGGAACAGATTCTCATCAAGGCATCGAACGGTGCCAGCGACTTCGGCAATAAGTTCGGCCAGCCGCTGATAACGGGGTCTGTGCTGACCTTCGAACACCAGGAAGGATCGGAGAAGTATGCCTACGATAAGGTCATCATGCTGGCTGGCGGCGTGGGCTACGGCACGAAGCGCGACTGTCTGAAGAAAGAGCCACAGCCCGGCAACAAGGTCGTGGTGGTGGGCGGCGACAACTACCGCATCGGACTCGGTGGCGGCTCGGTGTCGTCGGTGGACACGGGACGCTACAGCAACGGCATCGAGCTGAACGCCATCCAGCGTGCCAACCCCGAGATGCAGAAACGTGCCTACAACCTCGTGCGCGCCCTCTGCGAGGAGGACAACAACCCCGTGGTGTCCATCCATGACCACGGTAGCGCCGGCCACCTAAACTGCCTCTCGGAACTGGTGGAGGAATGTGGCGGTGAGATAGATATGGCGAAACTGCCCATCGGCGACAAGACGCTGTCGAGCAAGGAGATTATTGCCAACGAGAGTCAGGAGCGCATGGGACTGCTCATCGACGAGAAGCACATCGACCACGTGCAGAAGATTGCCGAGCGCGAGCGCGCCCCGATGTATGTGGTGGGTGAGACCACGGGCGACGCCCACTTCTCCTTCAAGCAGGCCGACGGCACAAAGCCCTTCGACCTCGACGTGGCGCAGATGTTCGGTCACTCGCCGAAGACCGTCATGCGCGACCGCACCGTGGAACGGAAATACGACGGCGTGACCTACACGCAAGACAAGATACACGACTACCTGCAGCGCGTGCTCCAGTTGGAGGCGGTGGCCTGCAAGGACTGGTTGACCAACAAGGTGGACCGCAGCGTGACGGGAAAGATTGCCTGTCAGCAGTGTCAGGGCGAGATACAGTTGCCGCTGAGCGACTGCGGTGTCGTGGCCCTCGACTACCGGGGACGCAAGGGCATTGCCACAGCTATCGGCCATGCACCGCAGGCCGGACTGGCCTCCCCCGAAGCCGGCAGCGTGCTGTCGGTGGCCGAGGCACTGACCAACATCGTTTGGGCACCCTTGGCCGACGGTATGGATTCGCTGTCGCTGAGTGCCAACTGGATGTGGCCCTGCCGCTCGCAGGAGGGCGAGGACGCCCGCCTCTACAGTGCGGTGAAGGCGTTGAGCGACTTCTGCTGCGACCTCCACATCAACGTGCCAACGGGCAAGGACTCGCTGTCGCTGACCCAGCAGTATCCGGGCGGCGAGAAAATCATCTCTCCCGGAACAGTCATCGTCAGTGCTGGCGGCGAGGTGTCTGACATCCGCAAGGTGGTCAGCCCCGTTCTGGTCAACGACAAGAACGCCTCGCTCTACCACATCGACTTCTCGTTCGACGAGCAGCACCTCGGCGGATCGGCCTTCGCGCAGAGCCTGGGCAAGGTGGGCAGCGACGTGCCGACGGTGAAGAACGCCGAATACTTTGCCGATGCCTTCATGGCGGTGCAGGGACTGATAGAGAAGGGATGGGTCATGGCCGGCCACGACATCTCGGCTGGCGGTCTCATCACCACCCTGCTGGAGATGTGTTTCGCCAACAAGGAAGGCGGTCTCCATATCAACCTGCACGACCTCTGCACCGACGGCGACGTGGTGAAGACGCTCTTTGCCGAGAACCCCGGCGTGGTGGTGGAAATCAGTGACGACCACAAGCACGACTTCTTTGACTATATGGAGGATCTGGGCGTGGGCTTTGCCAAGATTGGCTATTCCGTGCCCAAGAGCCGCACCATCGTGGTGAAGGCAGGCGAGGAGGAGCTGACCTTCGACATCGATGCCCTGCGCGACACCTGGTACAAGACCTCTTACCTCTTAGACCGCCGGCAGAGCTTCAACGGCAAGGCTGCCGAACGCTATGAGAACTATAAGAAACAACCGTTGGAGATGGTGTTCAAACCGTCGTTCACCGGTACGCTCGCCCAATACGGTTTGTCGGCCGACCGCCGCACGCCGTCGGGCATCAAGGCCGCCATCATCCGCGAGAAGGGGACGAACGGCGACCGCGAAATGGCCTACTCGCTCTATCTGGCCGGCTTCGACGTGAAGGACGTGACAATGACCGACCTGGTGAGCGGCAGGGAGACGCTGGAGGACATCCACATGATCGTGTTCTGCGGTGGCTTCTCCAACTCCGATGTGCTGGGATCGGCCAAGGGCTGGGCCGGTGCCTTCCTCTTCAACGCTAAGGCCAAGGAAGCCCTCGACCGCTTCTACGCCCGCAAGGACACCCTCTCGCTGGGCATCTGCAACGGCTGCCAGCTGATGGTGGAGCTGGGACTGACCGGCGCGAAGGGAGCCAAGATGTTGCACAACGACTCCCATAAGTTCGAGAGCGAGTTCGTGTCGCTGACCATTCCCCAGAACAACAGCATCATGTTCGGTTCGCTGGGCGGCAGCAAGCTCGGCCTGTGGGTTGCTCACGGCGAAGGAAAGTTCTCGCTCTCCGAACCCGAGCAGACCTACCATATCGTGGCCAAGTACAACTACCACGGCTATCCGGCTAACCCCAACGGCTCTGACTACGATGTGGCTGGCATCTGCTCCGAAGACGGACGCCACCTCTGTATGATGCCCCATCTGGAGCGCGCCATCTTCCCTTGGCAGTGCGCCTGGTATCCCAGACGGCGTCGCATGGACGAAGTAACACCGTGGATTGAAGCCTTTGTCAACGCCCGCAAGTGGATAGAACAACAATGAGCAACCTGTACTGGAGCACTTTCTGCACGTTCTTCAAGATAGGACTGTTCACCCTCGGGGGTGGCTATGCGATGATTCCCATCATCGAGGAAGAGGTGGTCAACAAGCACCGCTGGGTCTCGAAGGAGGATATGCTCGACCTGATAGCCATTGCGCAGAGCTGTCCCGGGGTCTTCGCCATCAACATCGCGATATTCATCGGTTATAAGCTACGGCTGACGCGCGGTGCACTGGTGACGGCACTGGCCACGGCACTGCCGTCGTTCCTCATCATCCTCGCCATTGCCATCTTCTTCCATCAGTTTGAAGACAACAGGGTGGTGGCCGCCATGTTCCGCGGCATCCGCCCCGCCGTGGTGGCGCTGATTGCCGTGCCCACCTTCAACCTGGCCAAGAGCGCGCACCTAAACCGCTACACAGTGTGGATTCCTGTCGTGTCGGCACTCGCCATCTGGCTGTTGGGCGTATCGCCCATCTGGGTCATCGTACTGGCAGGCACGGGGGGCTACCTCTATGGCATGATACGAAAAAAGAAGCAAGCATGATATTTCTATACCTCTTCATCACCTTCTTTGAGATAGGGCTCTTCGGCTTCGGCGGTGGCTACGGCATGCTGTCGCTCATCCAGCATGAAACCGTGGAGCACTGGCAGTGGCTGTCGTCGTCGGAGTTTACCGACATCGTGGCCATCTCGCAGATGACTCCCGGTCCCATCGGCATCAATTCCGCCACCTATTGCGGCTATGCCGCCGTGCATCATGCCGGCTATGGCAGCACGATGGCGGTGGTCGGCTCTGCCGTGGCTACGTTTGCACTGGTATTGCCGTCGCTCATCTTGATGATACTCATCAGCCGGATGTTCATGCGCTATATGAACACTTGGCGCGTACAGGCGGTGTTCACAGGACTGCGCCCCACCGTCGTCGGACTGCTGGCTGCGGCCACCCTATTGCTGATGACTCCCGAGAATTTCTCCACCCCGTCAGACAACGCCTGGCAGTTCTACATCAGCGTGGCCTTGTTCCTCGCCACCTTCTATGGTACAAAAGTGTTGAAGATCAATCCCATCAAGATGATAGGATGCAGTGCCGTGGCCGGCATCATCCTATTCTATTGAGGAACCATTGGGAGCGTGCTCCGGACAAAGCGTTATTTGTGCTGGCGATAGTAGGCCACACCACGCCGCACGTTCTCATTGACGGCATTGGACGACAGCGTAGCTCCCGTCACGGCATCTACCTGCGGTGTGCGCTTCTTGCTGACGGACTGCCCGGCATACTTCGTCACCAACTGTCGGTTGACCTGCTGGAAATATTTGGGGGTCTCCTGATTGGGCAATGCCTTGACCTTCACGATACGGTTCTTCAGTATAGTGATTTCGAGGGGCGTGGGGCCACGGTATCCGTGCACGTCCTGTGCCAGTGTCGTGGTGTTGATGATGTAGGAACCGTCCTTCTCCTTGCGCATGATGTCCTGCGCCGAGACGGAGGAAAACAGTGCAACCATAAGGATTGCCATATAAAGTCTTTTCATTGCGTGCAGTGTTAATGTTATTTTTCCGCCTACAAAGGTACGAATAAGTTCGGAAATGCTCAAATAAATTTGGCAATTCTCTCACTTATTCGTACCTTTGCAAAGGATTTTGCAAAAGGTAAATAGTTTTATGGCAGAAGAATTAGAAATCAAGGAGCTCGACCAGGTGGTCGTACGCTTCTCTGGCGACTCGGGCGACGGCATGCAGTTGGCCGGAAACATTTTCTCCACGGTGAGTGCCACCGTAGGTAACGACATCTCTACCTTTCCGGACTATCCGGCAGACATCCGCGCCCCACAAGGCTCACTGACCGGTGTGAGCGGTTTTCAGGTTCACATCGGTGCCGGACGCGTCTATACGCCCGGCGACCTCTGCGACGTGCTCGTGGCCATGAACGCCGCAGCACTGAAGACGCAGCTGAAATACGCCAAACCGCAGGCCACCATCATCATCGACACCGACTCGTTCGGACCGAAAGACCTGGAGAAGGCACAGTTTGCCTCTCCCGACTACCTCGGCGAACTGGGCATAGACCCTGATCGCGTCATCCAGTGTCCGCTGACCACTATGGTCAAGGACTGTCTGGCCGACAGCGGCATGGACAACAAGGCGGTGCTGAAGTGCCGCAACATGTTCGCACTGGGACTGGTGTGTTGGCTCTTCAACCGCGACCTCAACCTCGTGGGCGCCTTCCTGCGCGACAAGTTTGCCAAGAAGCCTGCCGTGGCTGAAAACAATATCAAGGTGGTACAGGCTGGATACGACTACGGACACAACACCCACTCGTCGGTGCCTGCCACCTACCGCATCGAGTCGAAGACCAAGACGCCCGGACGCTATATGGACATCACGGGCAACAAGGCCACGGCATACGGACTGATTGCCGCCGCCGAGAAGGCTGGCCTGCGTCTCTTCTTGGGCAGCTACCCCATCACTCCCGCCACCGACATCCTGCACGAGCTGTCGAAACACAAGTCGTGCGGCGTCATCACCGTACAGTGTGAGGATGAGATCAGCGGATGCGCATCGGCCATCGGTGCCTCGTTTGCCGGGGCACTGGCCGTCACCAGCACGTCTGGACCGGGTGTCTGTCTGAAGAGTGAGGCGCTGAACCTTGCCGTCATCGACGAACTGCCGCTGGTGCTGGTTGACGTGCAGCGCGGAGGCCCCTCCACCGGACTGCCCACCAAGAGCGAACAGACCGACCTGTTGCAGGCATTGTTTGGCCGCAACGGCGAGAGCCCCATGCCCGTCATCGCGGCGCTGAGTCCTACCGACTGCTTCGATGCTGCCTATGAGGCGGCCAAGATAGCACTGGAGCACCTGACTCCCGTCATCCTGCTCACCGACGCTTTCATCGCCAACGGCTCTGCCGCATGGAAACTCCCAGTCATGGACGAGCTCCCAACCATCAAACCCCACTATGTCACGCCCGAGATGAAAGACCACTATACGCCGTATTTCCGCGACGAAGAGACGAAGGTGCGCTACTGGGCCATTCCCGGACAGGAGGGCTACACCCACATCCTCGGCGGACTGGAGAAGGACGGCAAGACGGGCGCGATCTCTACCGACCCCGAAAACCACGACCGGATGTGTCGCCTGCGCGCCGAGAAGGTGGCAAAGATTGCGGTTCCCGACCTGGAAGTAGTGGGCGACAAGGACGATGCCGACCTGCTCATCGTAGGTTTCGGATCGACCTACGGCCATCTGGTCAGTGCCATGCTGGAGCTGCAGGCCAAGGGCTACAAGGTGGCCGAAGCCCAGTTCAAATACATCAACCCCCTGCCCAAGAACACGGCAGCGGTGCTCTCGAAATACAAGAAGGTGGTGGTGGCCGAGCAGAACCTCGGGCAACTGGCCACATGGCTGCGTGCCAACGTCGACGGTCTGGTGCCCTACCAATTCAACCAGGTAAAGGGGCAGCCGTTTGCAGTGGCAGAACTGGTAAAGGCATTTGAGGACACTCTAAAGAAATAAAGCATTATGAGCGAATATACATTTCAAGACTATAAGAAGGGACAGCCACGCTGGTGTCCCGGTTGCGGTGACCATTTCTTTCTGGCCTCGCTCCACAAGGCCATGGCCGAAGTGGGTGTTGCACCCTACAACATGGCCGTCATCTCGGGCATCGGCTGTTCCAGCCGTCTGCCCTACTACGTGAACACCTACGCTATGCAGACCATCCACGGCCGTGCGGCTGCCATTGCCACAGGAGCCAAGGTGGCCAACCCCAATCTCTGCATCTGGCAGGTGAGCGGCGACGGCGACGGACTGGCCATCGGCGGCAACCATTTCATCCATGCCATGCGCCGCAACATCGATCTCAACATGATTCTGCTCAACAACCGCATCTACGGACTGACAAAGGGGCAGTACTCTCCCACCTCACCCCGCGGCTTCGTCTCGAAGTCGAGTCCCTACGGCACAGTGGAGGACCCGTTCCGTCCTGCCGAGTTGTGCTTCGGTGCGCGTGGCCATTTCTTTGCACGCAGCGTAGCCACCGATGCGCCAGAGACGCAGGCTATCCTCAAGGCGGCCTATCAGCACAAGGGAGCAGCCGTCTGCGAAATCCTGCAAAACTGTGTCATCTTCAACGACGGTTGCCACGAGTCGGTTTACACCAAGGAAGGACGCAAGAAGAACGCCATCTATGTGCGCCACGGCGAGAAACTCGTGTTCGGCGAGAACAACGAATACGGACTGGTACAGGAGGGCTTCGGACTGAAGGTGGTGACCATCGGTGAGAACGGCTACACGCTCGACGACGTGCTGGTGCATGATGCCCACTGCGAGGACAACACGCTGCAACTGAAGTTGGCCATGATGTCCAACGAAGACGGCTTCCCCATCGCCCTCGGTGTCATCCGCGACGTGGACGCACCGACCTACGACGAGTCTGTACACGCACAGATTGCCGAGGTGTCGGGGCAGAAGAAATACCACAACTTTGCCGAACTGCTGGAGACCAACGACACGTGGGAGGTGAAGTAACATTGCACTGAAAAAGATATAAACGAAGAATAATGTCATTAAAATGTGGAATAGTAGGACTCCCTAACGTAGGAAAGTCCACCCTTTTCAACTGCCTCTCCAGTGCCAAGGCACAGGCGGCCAATTTCCCGTTCTGCACGATAGAACCCAACGTCGGCGTGATTACCGTTCCCGACGAACGCCTCACCAAACTGGCGGAGATCGTACATCCGGGACGCATCGTCCCCGCCACGTGTGAAATCGTGGACATTGCCGGACTGGTGAAGGGCGCATCGAAGGGCGAAGGCCTGGGCAACAAGTTTCTGGGCAACATCCGCGAGACGGATGCCATCATCCATGTGCTCCGCTGCTTTGAAGACGACAACATCACGCATGTGGACGGCACCATCGACCCGATACGCGACAAGGAAATCATCGACACCGAGCTGCAGCTGAAGGATTTGGAAACCGTAGAGAGCCGGTTGGCCAAGACCGAGAAGGCCGCGGCAGCCGGCAACAAGGAGGCAAAGACGGAGGTGGCCGTGCTCAAAGCCTACAAGGAGGTGCTCGACCAAGGCAAGAACGCCCGCATCGTGGAGTTTGAGAGTAAGGACGAGCAGGACTGCGCCCGCAACCTGTTTCTGCTGACCGCCAAGCCGGTGCTCTACGTCTGCAACGTCGGTGAGGCGGATGCCAAAGACGGCAACGACTACACGCACCGCGTCGAGGCTTTGGCTAAGGAGGAGGGGGCTGAGACCATGGTCATTGCCGCCAAGACGGAGGAGGATATTGCCGAGCTGGAGTCCCATGAGGACAAGCAGATGTTTCTGGAGGAACTGGGACTGGAGGAGAGTGGTGTGAACCGCCTCATCAAGAAAGCCTACTCGCTGCTGAACCTGGAGACCTTCATCACCGCCGGCGAGATGGAGGTGAAGGCGTGGACTTACCACAAGGGCTGGAAAGCGCCGCAGTGTGCCGGTGTCATCCATACCGACTTCGAGAAAGGTTTCATCCGTGCTGAGGTCATCAAGTACGACGACTACATCCAGTTGGGTTCGGAGGCTGCCGTGCGCGAAGCCGGCAAGATGGGCATCGAGGGCAAGGACTACGTGGTACAGGACGGTGACATCATGCACTTCCGCTTCAACGTCTGAATCACCTTACAAAACAAACACCGCGCGAACATGCTACATACCTTCAATTTCATCGTATGGAACCCCTCCATCACCTTCGGCCCCATCCGTTGGTATTCCCTGTGCTGGCTCATCGGACTGGTTCTGGCCTACTTCGTCGTGCGCCGACTCTATCGCGAACAGCACATCAAGGACGAGCTGTTTGACCCGCTCTTCTTCTATTGCCTCTTCGGCATCCTCATCGGAGCGCGTCTCGGCCATTGCATCTTCTATCAGCCCGACTATTTCCTGACCAGCGGGAAGGGCATTGTCGAGATGTTCCTACCCATCCATTTCATGGCAGACGGCGGCTGGAAATTCACAGGCTATGAGGGGCTCGCCTCCCACGGCGGCACCCTCGGACTGATGCTCGCACTGTGGCTCTACGTGAAACGCACCAAACTCAGCATCTGGACGGTGCTGGACAACATTGCCATCGCCACCGGTAGCACCGCCTGCTTCATCCGGCTCGGCAACCTCATGAACTCGGAAATCATCGGAAAGATTACCGATGTGCCTTGGGCATTCATCTTCGAGCGCGTCGACACCATGCCGCGCCACCCCAGCCAGCTCTACGAAGCTGTCGCCTACGCTGTGCTCTTCGCGGTCATGTGGGTGCTCCACAAGCGCATGGCAGACCGCATCGGGACAGGGTGGTTCTTCGGCCTTTGCCTGACAGCCATCTTCACCTTCCGCTTCTTCATCGAGTTCACCAAGGAGATACAGGAGGCTTTTGAGGCTTCATTGCCGCTCGACATGGGACAGCTACTGTCCATCCCCTTTGTGGCCGTCGGCCTCTACTGCATGTTCCGGAAGCACGGAGAAAGCCCCAAGCGCCAATGAGGTTCGTCACTTATCTTTGTAATGCCCCTCAACTTCGAATAGTCGATGCGGTAGCTCATAGGCTATCCATCCATTTTTGGGCTGCTGCCGCATTGTCGAAATGAAGAGTCTTGCCGTCGCGGAACTCCTGTCGAGCTTTCTCGATTCTCTCAGCCAGTTCCGGCGTGATGGTAAGGTCACTCTCATTGACGGGAACGATAGTATAGAGCTGCCTCTTCCTGCGGATGAACACACGCTCACCAGCATCTACGCGGTCGAAGGAAGTGGCCATCTGGCTTCTGAAATCTCTCATTGTCAACGGTATCATAACGCTCTGTCATTTGGTTTCAAGTGCGAAGATAGTGTTTTTTCATGAATCCGCCAAACTTTCGGCGTACAAAGTTGTGTACGCGCGTTTTTTGACCAGGAGGAAACAGCATCTTTGGGCACACGGGGGCTAAAAACAGTCACTAAGCTCAATCAATCGATTGAACTTAGTGACTCGATGAATTGAGCTTATAGGATAAACCAAAGGACTAAAGCAGTGTAAATTGGAGCTATCTTACGTTTTCTTTTGATTTCTACAAAATTTTCGCCATTTCCTTGCATATTTTATTTAATTACATTACATTTGCATACGAATAAACAAAATGCAAAAGAGATGAGTATAGCCGTTAAAACGAAATCCTCCGCTTCTATCAGAATAGATACGGAACTGCTCAATGCCTTGAAGAGCAATGCAAAAAGAGACAATAGAAGTCTCAGTAACTATATGGAGACGATTCTGTTCGACCTAATGGCACGACAGTCTGTCGACCGTACAGAAGGACTGTGCCAAAGTCTGCGTGAGGTCAGAATGATAAAAGACGGTCAATTAAAGGCTAAATCGGCAGAAGAACTGTGTGATGAACTTTAAGATAGTGACTACCCCTCATTTTGAGAGGGAGTTAAAGGACTTGGCAAAACGCTATAAGTCCATGAAACAAGACTTTGGTAATTTCATTGCATCCTTGAAGGAAAATCCATTCCAAGGCTCTGACTTAGGTGACGGTTTGCGAAAAATCCGTATGGCAATAGATTCTAAGGGCAAAGGAAAGGCAGGAGGGGCAAGGGTAATTACCTATACCACCTTGGTTAATGAAGACAGTGGCGACATCTGGTTGGTTGAAATCTATGACAAGTCCGAATATTCGACGGTCAGAACGGACATCATAAAGAAAATGCTGAAAGATTTAGGTTTATAAAAAGTTATTGCTCTTCAGAAAGCGGAAAGGCGAGGAGCTTCGTCCAATCGGGCACACAAAAAAAAAGAATCCTTGCCAGCCCATTTGTGGAGCGGCAAGGATGCATACACTGCACCATTTTTAATAGTGTACATTTGCACAAAAAGAAAAACCCGGGGTCATCACCAGCATCGAAAAATCTGGGAGAGGGCCTTACCGGGACTGCACTGCAAAGGTAAGCAAAAAATGGAATATACCAAAGATTTTTTCGAAAAAGTTTTCTCCAGCGACAGAATGAAGAAATATTTCTGCCTCTATCCACAAGATCAGTCAAAAGCTATCATGCATTATCAGTGCAACATCATGTTGTCCGAAGCGATGTATCCTAGCCTTTCTGTTTTTGAGGTGGAATTACGATTCACTCCAAACCGTTCTTTTTCATCAGGGTTCGTAGTTCCTTATCCGTGATATTGGCTTGAGCAGACTTGTCGTAGATGGTGACAAG
>CAVBXH010000018.1:0-33539 GCA_963599475.1 Acutalibacteraceae bacterium
AACGCACAATGTGCTGATTAGCAATCAAAATGCTCTATACTGTGTTAAAGTTGGGTCAAAAAAAGAGTTTATTTATTATTGTCAAGGCTTTGGCAAACCGTTTGGTTGGCTTTTCTAACCCGGTTTTCATCCACTTTCAATACCTTACGGTCGTATGTGACTAATCCATTGACCTCACCTTCCACATCCGTAGCCTGCGTGTAGACGGCAGCGGAGAAACCAGACTTCACGAGGTCGCAGAGCTGTTGCGTATACTGCACATAACGGTCGGTCACCTCCTTAGAGTTCTTGAACTCTACATAGCCCCAGTTCTTTTGGTCTTGCCAGAGATGTCCCTTTATCGGGAGTCCCAATCCGCCATACTCACCCAATACCGTGGCGCGATTTGCGTCGTAGAGATATAATTTTGGTTCAGGGTAATTGTGGAGGTCAAGCATATCACCAGACAGGTAATGGTTGCCGCCACTGGCCGGATTAACCAGACGGGTCTGGTCATATTGTTTGGTCCATTCCGCAATCTCTGTAGACTTAAACTGTCCCCAGCCCTCATTGAATGGAGTCCAAACTACAATGGAGGGATAGGGCTGCAACTCATCCATGATGTCCTTCCACTCCTGTCGGAAGTTGTCTTCAGAGGATGCCGAGCGACGTATTTCCGCTCCATCAAAGTATTGGTGCGCCTGCCATTGGGGGGACTTGTCGCCCGACGGCATATCCTGCCAAACCAGAATTCCGAGTTTGTCGCACCATGAATACCAACGGGCAGGTTCCACCTTCATGTGTTTCCGAATCATGTTGAAGCCTAACTGCTTTGTCAGTTCAATGTCATACTTGAGTGCATCATCACAGGGAGCGGTGTAGAGTCCATCAGGCCAGTAGCCTTGATCCAAGGGGCCAAACTGAAACAAATCCTTATTGTTCAGCTGAATGCGCATGATGCCGTGCGCATCTCTTCGTGTGGAAATCTTGCGCATGGCGGCGTAACTGGTCAATTCGTCTGTCACCCGACCGTTTTCCTGTAAGCGGATTTTCAATCCATAAAGATGTGGAGATTCCGGAGACCATAATTTGGGTGTGTCAATGTGGAAATCTATACACTGTCCTGCTGCTGCCTTTTTAATGTCAATTACATTGTTTCCATCCAGCAGGGATACCTCCACTACACCCCGAGTCTTCTCCGTCTGAACTGCAACCCTCAAATGGTTATTGTCAATGTCGCTTGTGGTGCGAATGGCAGTGACGTGTTGTTCGGATACGGGTTCCAGCCATACGGTTTGCCAAATGCCGGTGACCGATGTGTACCAAATGCCGTTGGGGTTAGAACTCTGTTTTCCGACAGGCTGATAGCCATCAGTGGTCGGGTCCCATACACGCAGTGACAGTTTCTGGCTGCCTCCTTGATGAATATAAGGCGTGATGTCAAAGGAGAAGCCCGTAAATCCACCTTTATGTTCACCTATCTTGATGTCGTTCAAATAGACCTCGGCAAGCCAGTCCACAGCACCGAAGTGCAGCAAGATATGCTTTCCTGCCCACGCTTCCGGTACGTCGAAAGTGCGCTGATACAGAAGAACATGATCTTTGCCTACCGTTTTCATCACTCCAGACAGACTGGACTCAACGGCAAACGGAACGAGAATCTGTCCGTCAAATGCTTGTACCGTTTCTTCTCCACGCTTGCGGATAGCATAATCCCACAAACCGTCCAGACTCTTCCATTCTTGACGCTGCAGGATAGGGCGTGGATATTCCTTGGATATATTTTGGGGAGAAACCTGAGTGGCCCATGTCGTTTTGATACCATTGCCCTGCATTTTCCATTGTGCGTGGGCAGAGATGCAGGTAGCCAGGCAAAAGAGCCCCAATACGTAGTGCTTCTTATCATTCAATAGTGGCATTTTCATTTCTTTTATCGTTTGTTATTTATTTCACAGTTTACAGGTCCCAGATATGACTTCTTGAGTCCACCCCAATCCACAACGACTTTCTGAACCATCATGCCAGAATCACCGCAGACAAGAGATAGTACATGTGAAGACTTTGATTTGTCAATATTGAATTTGAGACGGGCAACAGCGGCATTCCTCAGTACCTGATTCTTCCACGACAAACCATATTCTTGAAACTGGTTATTGAACACTTGCGGCTGGCAGCCATCGACAGAAACGCCCACCTTGGTAGTCTTTCCTTTATAGATAGGGAAGAAGGGGACGGTATAGAGCGTTATCTCCACTTGATCGGCATCTATGGCCGGCAGTGTATATTCTATTCTGTCGCCATTGACATTTGAGGCATCGGCAGTATGACCTGACGGGATGCCCAACTGAACGACTTTCCAGTCATATCCGATACCGGCCACGAGACTGATTTTGCTGCCGTTATTCTCTACTTTGTTGCTGTAGTCCTCCAAATTGACCACATAGCAACGGTTTAAGTCCTCATGTTTCACTGAGAGGTCGATGGGTTCTTCACCAGCTCCGTTGGTATAGTTGACTTCAGGCATGTTCTGATAGAGGGCGCACCAGCCCGGTGCCAAGTCCATCATGCCGTCCCATTTACCGCCCAACATCGTGTTATATTTTCTGTTCAAGGCTGCAATGCTGTCATAAGACTGGCGAGACTGGCGGGCTGCCCAATTGGCAGCTGCAGCATGGCCGAGATTGAACTGCTCGTGGTTGAGCTGGGCCATCAGAAACTTACGGGTCATCTGGGCAGAAGCCATTACAGGGAATGCCACCATCTCGAAGAAGGCTGCATGCTGTGATAGAGGAAGTTCATGCAACAGCGTTTTAACGTCATTGGAAATTCTTTCGTAGTCTTGAAGGCGCATTTGGGCTTCGCCATAGTTTTGGAAAGAATATTCCGTATCTTTCAGTCCCGTGTATTCCTTGGAATCCCACTCACGTTCCCAACCCATGAACTCTGGCTTGCGACTCCATGCCAGACGGTAGTAGTTGTCAAGTATATTCTGAAACCGTGGGATATATGCCTTGCCAAATAAGGTTCCAAGGTATTGGCTTTGGTGGCGGTTGATGCTTTGAACATCAAACCCGTCTACATTCCACGCTAGGTCGAAGAATGTCTTCATGCCCAATTCCATCGGTTTGATGTCGCCCACATTGAGCAACCAATACCGGTCGGCACCGGTGCGGTAGGCTTTCATCAATTCTTCGTACATCAAGACAGGCGGAGTGGTGTTCAGCCACAGGTAGTCATGAGGTGCGCCAAGGTAGGAGAGGTGATAATACACACCGGAGTGTCCGCTGCGTTGCTGTTCTGCAGGATTGCTGACACGTTTCAGATAGCCATAGTTGTCGTCTACCCATACGAGCGTAATGTCCTCCGGCACTTGCAATCCGTTTTCGTACACATCCATAGCCTCTTTATAAGGCAAGAAGATTTGGGGGATATCCTTAATGTTTTTTCCGATATGCTTTTTCAGCATTGTGCGTTGGTCTCTGATAATCTGCCCGACCAGTGTTACCTGTTGATCCATCGGAATGTTTCCCCGCAATCCAGCATCGTGCAATCCACGCATCCCCATCGTATAGATGTTGTCATAGCAGGACGCAATGTCAAGTCGGTCGTTCCATTTCTTTTGGACGGCCTTGGCATTGGTGGCATAGTTCCAGTCCCCGTCGCGTTCGACGTCCCACTCCCACTTGGAGGCCGTGTTGATCAGCAGCGGTTCGCAGTGAGAGGTGGTAATCAGTATACCGTAGGAGTCTGCAACCACCTTGCTTTCGGGATGAGAATAGAAAGCCCCGGTGCAGGCGTGCATGGCCGGCCCCAACATGTTGCCCTTAAGGCGGAGAATCAACTCACACACCTTTGCATAAGTTTTGGGACCAATGTCGCCCAAGTCTTTCTCATAGTTATTGGAAGACCAGGGCTTCATTCCCCAGTCCTCATCATTGATAAACAATCCTCTGTACTTTACAGAAGGCCGCCGGGAAACATCATTGCCCGTGAGATAAACAGCCGCTTTGTGTTGCACCGGCACGTCAGCCCACCAATAATAAGGGGAAACGCCCATCTTCTCCGAGATGGACAACAAGCCATAGGCGGCACCACGTTTGTCACTTCCTACGACAACCAGCGCTTGGTCAATGCCTTTCTGAGGCTTTTCCACAATCTGAATCGCATACTGTTCCCAGCCGTTCTTGATTTTGGAAACATCGATACGTTTTTGGACGATCAGCCGGTCTACCCATTTGTTTTTTCCAATCGTGGCTACAACAATGGCATTCTCGCCCTCCACCTCATTCTTTACAACAGTTTCAGACTTTATGTCCGTGACCAATTTGATGTCGCCAGTGAACATCTCTGCCACCTTCTTTACCAGTTGCTCCTCCTTGGGAGAAACATATACAGTGGCACATTTACCGTCGGCAACGATAGGGAAAGCTTGTGGCGAGGCTTTCTCGCTCACTTGTATTTGGGCATAGCAAGTGATTGACAACCATGTCAATCCTGCTATCATACTCATCTTTTTAATCATATTACAGTAGAAAATATAAAGTTCAGAAGAATCATGCTGGTATGTGCCAGCACGATTCTTCAAGGAAAAAAATCAATATCCGGGATTTTGCTCCAACACAGCTCCATTGTTGGCTTCGATGGCAGACTGTGGAATCGGCCACACCTCGTATGTCTTCTGCATGCCGACACCGTCACCGTTCGTCTTGGGATCTGCATAGTAAGGATTACACTTCATCACTCTGTCGTAGAGCTTTCCCATACGCATCAGTGTGAGGCGGCGTTTCTCCTCAATGCCCAACTCGCGCATGCGCTCATCCAGCAAGTAGTCTATATCCACCTTGGCCGGCTCTACCTCTTTGGCCTGTGCCCTGCGTCTTACGACATTGATGTCTGCGGCAGCCTTGTCCTTGTTCCCAAGTTTGATATAAGCCTCTGCTCTGAGCAGATAGCTCTCGGAGAGGCGAAACATATACTGATCCGTGTATGTGGTTCCGGCAATGCTCTTCAACTGCAAGGTTGCTGCATTCTGATAGAGTTCTGTGGGGTGGTTGAAAGGAGTAGTTACCTTCGTCTGGTAAGCATAGAGGTATCTTCCAGGAATTGTGGTGCTGTTGCCCTGTCCCACAATGAGTCCTGCGGGTGGGTTGTCTACGTCAATGGTGTCAATCCCTGTTGCAGCTTTGAAAGAGCTGTTGTTTACCGGGAATTTGCGTACAAAGTTGTAGTTGGAGTTGCGGATATCACCGTTGAAATCATCCTCCCAAATGGTGTTGGAGAAATAAACGGTGGAAATGCCCCAGCCAATACCGCGTCCGCCGGTGTAGTCGCCAATAGGCCAGTTGAACGGCGAGAGTTTCTTTCCGTCCACGGTAAGTTTCACGTCTCTTACCATCGGTACGAAGTTACGCTCCAACATATAGTTGCCCGTCAATTTCAGGTCGGCAGTGGAACTTCCTCCACCCGGGAGATTGGTCTCAAACTGAATCACCCAGATGCCTTCCGTATTGCCAGCCCCACGGTTTTGGTTGTTGCGCCGGAAGAGATCCCAGTAGACGTCACCAGGTTCTGTAGACCTGGAGCCAAAACGGGTATACATCAATGCCAGTGCGGGGTTGTCGATGACCTTGGAGGCCGCATCAACAGCCTCTTGGTTTTTCCCCTCAGCCAGATATATTTCGGCCAAGAGATGATAGGCGGCAGATGACGAAATCTCACCGTCCCTCACCGTTGTGATGTCTGGCAGATGCTGTGCTGCAAACAAAATGTCAGCTTCGGCTTGCGCCAGTGTTTCTTCTTTGGAAGCACGCACATAATCGTTTTTAAGTGCCGTAACCTCATTCAACTCGATGGGAACACCTCCATAAAGGTAAGCTAAGGTGCGGTAGGCCATACCTCTGAAAAACTTGCCCTTTGCCTCGAATGTTGTTTTCAGATCTTCACTCAGTGCACTTGCCTGTGCAGAACGGTTGATGAGGGTGTTGGCCTCAGCCACAATTTTGTACAGCCCATTCCAGTGTAACCTTGGAATATCGCCAGTTGGATTATAGGCTGCCAACATATTGCCATGGCGGTTGCTGGTGCCAGGTTCACCGTCATATACCAGATCGGTGCCAAAGATATAGTCCATAGGCTTGCTCTCGTCGTATCCGTAGAATTCTATTCGGAGCAAATTATAGAGGTCGTTGACGGTCATGTCGAAATCCGTCTCTGTGCGGAAGGAGTTCTCTGAACTCATAAAGTCTTTTGGAGTCTCTTCCAGGAACTTGCTTTCATTGCACGATACAAGTCCCAACAGCATGAATGAATATATAGTAAGCTTCTTCATAGTAGTCACATTTTAAAGCGTTAAATTAAGTCCAAACGAAAAACTTCTCAATACCGGGCGTCCGAAATATCCGCTTCCAGCTTCAGGATCCCAACCCTTCCATTTGGTAAGGGTAATCAGGTTCTTGCCGCTGAAGAAGAAGTTCAAGTTCTCAAGACCTATCGAACTGGTCCATGTCTTCGGGAGCGTGTAGCTTAAAGATACATCTTGAAGGCGTATAAAGCTCCGGTCTTGATAGAGCGTACCACCAATACTGCCGCTCTGGGTGGAACGGGCGTATGTGGCATTCGGATTGCTCGGCGACCAATAGTCCATGGCCAGCTCGCTAATTCTGTTCCAACGGCGAGTATTGGTATCGCCTCGTGTCAGCGTTTCTGAATTGGCCTGTAAATAGCCATTATGTCCACCCTGGATGGAGTTGATGAAGAAACTCAAAGTGACGGACTTGTATCTGAAACTGTTCAGAATACCGAAACGATAGGCCGGCTCCTTCTTTCCGAGGATGATTCTGTCATCCACCGTGATTTCTCCATCTTCATCGGTGTCAACGATGCGATAGTTGCCGGCATGATAACCATTGGGAATGTCGTCGCTCAGTTGCCAAATTCCGTCTATCTTGTAGTTGTAGATGGACTGCAGGCTCTTGCCGATGAAGAGATTGCTGGCAATCAAGTCGTCTTCCTTGCCGTCGCCGTCATTGTCCAATCCTGTAAGGGAAACGATTTTATTGGAGTTGGCGGAGATATTGAAGGTCGTACTCCATTCGAAATCTTTGGTAATGATGTTACGTGACGTAACGGAAAATTCTATACCCTTGTTGCGCAATTTTCCGATATTGGAGCTGACTGTGCTGAAACCAGTTATCGTGGGAATGGCCAGGTCATAGAGCAAGTCGCGGGTGGTATTGAAATAAACATCCAATGTGCCATGGATGCGGCTGTTGAGAACGGCAAAGTCCAATCCGAAGTTGATGCCTTCGGTCTTTTCCCATTTCAAATCGCTGTTTGACATGGTCGACACTTTCTGGCCGATTTCAGTCTGTCCGCCGTCTCCAAACGCGTATGACGGCGACATGGTGACCTTCGACAAAGACTTGTAACGGGATGTCTGGTTACCGCTGATACCCCAACCGGCTCTCACTTTCAGCTGGTCAATCCATTTCACTTTGAAAAACTCCTCCTGGTTCACATTCCATGCCAATGCCACAGACGGGAAGATGGCGAACTTGTTGTTCTTGGCAAAGCCGGAATATCCGTCGCGACGAATCGTAGCAGTCAGCAGATAACGGTTGTCGTATTTGTAGTTGATACGTCCCATCTGATAGAGCAGTGCTTCGTCCCAAGCCCCGGAGGTGGTGTATTGGTTGGTGCCCAAGCTGAGGTCATTGTATCCCAGTGTGAGGCGGGAGAAGTTCTGGGCATCCGCCTTTGTGGTGTCATATTTCCTTTCGCTGGCACCGTAGAGCAAGGTTGCGCCAATGCTGTGTTGGCCGAAATCACCGTTGTAGTTGAGGATGTTGTCCACCGTATAGTCGTAATATTCCGAGTGGCTCTTGTAGGCATCTCCCGTCAAGCTGGCACCGTATTCGCTGGCATAGTAGTGGTTGTCAATACGGTAATTGTTTCCGTAGTTGAGACGGTAGGTCAAGCCCTTGACAGGAAGTTTGATTTCGGCATAGAAATTGGCAAAGAAATAGTTGTGACGTTCCTTGTCCGACACGTTGGAACCCATGAACGGGTTGGTGTCCAAAGTTTGGAAAGGGTAGGGCACGATGTCACCGTTTTCGTCATAAGGCGAAATCAGAGGGCTTTGGGTAATCAAGGCCCATACGCCGGGCTCTGCACCGTCTTGGTTGACGAAGGATGCGAAGGACTGCATGCCAAACTTCATCCATGTGTTGGGAGTCACATCCAGGTTGATGCGAATGCTGTTGCGCTTGAAATCGTCATTCTTGATGTACCCGGACTGATTGGTGTTCTCGTATGAGAGGAGATAGGACACGCGCTCTGTTCCGCCGGATGCACTCAACCGATTCTCAAAAATATGCCCGGTCTGCGTGCCCTCTCCCCACCAGTCGTAGTCTGTGGCAGAGATGCCGTCAGCCTGTGAACTGTCCAGCATCGGAGTGTCTGGCAGGTAGTCCGCCACATTGAAATCGGGATTAGGGGTCGTATAATCCGGCCCAAGATAAGCCTTGTCATACCAGTAATCCTTCGTAAACTGTAGGTACTCGGACCGGTTCATGGGGCGAAGGTTCTTGGTGGGATTGGAAAGGGTGTAAGAAGAAGAGAAATTGATTTTGGTTTTTCCTTCCTTGCCCTTTTTGGTCGTGATCAAGAGCACACCATTGGCCGCCTGTGCACCGTAAACGGCCGTTGCACTTGCGTCTTTCAACACATCAATGGACGCAATGTCGTTAGGGTTAATGGAAGACAAAGAACTGGTGTAGATAATACCGTCCAGTACTACCAAAACGCTACTGTTACCTGAAATTGTATTTTCACCTCGAATGGATATGTCAGGGGTTGCACCGGCAGTGGTCGTCTGACCGATGTTCAGTCCTGGAACAGTACCCTGCAGTGTTTGGGCTATATTCGTATTCGGAGCATTTTCAAAGTCCTTTAAGTTGGCACTGGCCACAGAACCGGTCAGGTCAGACTTCCTCATGGTGCCATAGCCTACCACAACGATCTCCGACAAGGCAGCCACGTCTTCCTTCATGTTGATGGTCATGCCCCCGGAGAATGCGGGCTTTACAGTCTGTGTGGTGTAGCCGATGTAGGAAACTTCCAGTTCGGACTGGGGCAGGATATCGAAGGAGAAGTTACCGTCGATGTCGGTCACACATCCGTTGGAATGTCCTTTTTCTTTTACTGTGGCGCCGATGACGGGTTCGCCATTGGCATCCAAAACTTGGCCGGACACATTGCGCTTCTGTTTCTGTGGGTCGGCGTTGGTGTTGTCTTGCTGCTGTGGAGTTGTGGACTTCTTGGACAGGACGATGTTCTTTCCCCTTATCTTATAGTCCACGTCTTGCCCTGTGAGAATTTGTTCTACGGCTTGCTTCAAGTCAGTGGCCTTCACATCAACCTTTTTGGAAAGGTTCAGGTCGGAAGACACATAGACAAAAGAGTATCCGCTCTGTTGTTTAAGTATTGTCATGGCCTTCTTCACTGCCATATGCTGGATGTTCATGTTCACGGATTGGGCAAACATCATCAGATTGGCAGAAAGGGCTAACGACAGCAGGATAGCTTTCTTCAGTTTCATAATAAATAATAATTAATGTTATTAAAATTTCGGGTTAGTTGTCAATCTGAGAATAATGCTGTAATTTTGCATCATCCTCTCTGGTAACGTTTTGTGGCGTTTGCTGGAACAAAGGATACAAGGGGCAGGAAGATGTAGGCTATCTTTCTGCTTTTTTCTGTCTTTGTTCGTCGGAGCAGTTACACCGTTGGGTTTGCTCTGATTTTCTTCATAGTCATTGGTTTAGGTTGTTGATTAAATGTGAATAGGTGTTTTCAGTAGATGGTTACTGTTCTTCCGTGTAGGCGATAGTGTAGTCTGCCGGTTTCCGCCAGGGCATCCAGCACCTCCTTGAGGCTTTGTTCTTGTCTTACGAAATCACCGTTGAAACGGTATTTCCGAATGGTTCCGTCTTGGATTTGCACCGTTACATTGTAGCTGCGCTCTATGCGTTTCGCTATTTCGTCCAGTGTGGCGTCGTTGAATACAATCATTCCCTGCGCCCACTGACGGATACTGCTCACGTCACACGTAGTGGTCGTCATCTCTCCCGTCTTCTTGTCGAGGACTACCTTCTGTCCTGGAGTCATGAGTTGCGGCAGGTTGGCGTTCATCAGATTGTCGAGTTTCACGCTACCTTCCTCCAGCATCACCTCAGCCTCCTGGTCGTCGGAATAATCCCGGAAGCTGAATTTCGTACCCAGCACGTTGACCTGCAATGTCTTGGAGTTGACGCTGAACGGCAAATCCTTGTTGTGCTTCACCTCGAAGTAGCCTTCTCCGTCGATGGCCACCTTTCTGTCGTTTAGGCCGTATCCTTGGGAGTAGGTCAGTCTTGAACCGGAATTCAACCAGACCACAGTGCCGTCGGGCAGGAGTGCCTTGGTTCGTGAACCGTTCGGTGCTTCCACTTGGATGTCGGCAAAGGCTTTTTTGAGGCGTTGCTCTCCCCGGTGATAGGCGAAGAAGGTTATTGTCACCACAGCCAGAAGCGTTGCGGCATAGCCAATCCACTTTCTCTGTCGGTACAGGAAACTGTCCTGGCGGTTCTCGTCGGCATCGGCCTCGGCGGTGTTCCGCAGGAATGATTCGTACATTTCCTTTTTGTTGTATTTTCCCAGTTGGGAAGCCTCCACGGAAGAAAACCAGATTTCCTGCCGTTCCCGAAAATAGCTGGCATTTTCGTGCGAACGGTCTATCCATGCCCTCAGCTCCTGAAGCGAAGGTTCATCCAGTTCTCCGCAGAGAAGTTGAACAATCAGATTGTCTATGTGGTCGTTGGCTGGTCTCATAGGTTCTCTTCTATTAATGTGACAAAGAAAAAGATGGTAGGGGTAGTCAAAGGCTGGTAAAAATGACGAAAAGCCCAAAAAAATATTTGTGGAGGTCTTCTTGCAGCAGTGACAAGGCGTGCTTCATGTGGTATTTCACGGTATTGACGGAGATGTCCAGCTCCTGGGATATCTCCTGTTGTTTCTTGCCCTCAAATCGGCTCATGCGAAACACTCGTTTACACTCCTCGGGGAGTCGGTCAATGGCGGCCATGATTTCCTGTTCCAGTTCATCCGTCAGCAGGCGTCCTAACGGACAGTCGTCACTTTCGATAAACCGCATGGCAGGCAAGTCCGACAGGTTGCCTTTTCCCGATATGCGTTCCAGTTGTTGTACCAGAGCGTTCAGATAGTTCAGGCAACGGTTGCGCACGCTTTGCGCCAAGTAGCTTCGGATGGAGGTCTGGATGTTGAGCGTGGCTCGGATTTCCCACATATGGAAGATGACATCGCTCACGATGGTCTCTGCCAGAAATGCATCACGGACATACTGTTCTGCGATATGGCAGAGCACAGGGACGTGATAGTCATACAGGAACTTGTATGCTTGCTCGCGTCCTTCCTTCAATTGCTTCACAATAAGTTCTTCGGTTCTGTCCATCTGAAGGTTTCCTAAGTTGCTGGCGGTGCAAAGGTACACACAAAAATCGACAAATGGCACAAAATACGCTAAAAAAGGGGCATTCATTTCGGGAAATAGCCGTTGTTCGCAAACAACAGGTTCATTCGGATCGGAATGAAGGCATTGTTCGAAAACAACAGGTTCATTCGGATCGGAATGAAGGCATTGTTCGCAAACAATAGGTCCATCCAGTTTTGGATGAAGGAATTGTTTGTAAGCAAAAGGTTCATCCAGTTTTGGATGAAGGAATTGTTTGTAAGCAAAAGGTCCATCCAGTTTTGGATGAAGGCATTGTTTGTAAACAATAGGTCCATTCGCATCGGAATGAAGGTGTTGTTCGCGAGCAACGGTCACTTCCCGTTTTTTTCGAACGGGAAGTTCCCTCGCGCGCGTACATATAATATAAGGTGTCGTCTATTGCATGAAAACAGTTCGCTTAATCGTACCTCTGACGCTATGCGTCGAAGGTACTCCCGCTAACCTGTGGTTTTCTTCCTCCTCGCAAGGCATAGCAGGAGCAAGCTCCGCTCTGCTCTTGCTTCGTTCGTCAGTTCAAGAATACAAAAAAAATGGCATTTATTTTGTATTCTCTTCACTTAATCGTACCTTTGAGTTTCACTCTTAGGTAGGCTGCACCTCGGAAATAAAAATAAAACACGGTTTTATTTTGTATTTCACTCGGTTTGCACTACTCTGACGCTACGCGTCGAAGGTAGGCTGCACCTCGGAAATAAAAATAAAACATCGTTTTATTTTGTATTTCACTCGGTTTGCACTACCTTTGCAAAAAGAATAGATTTAAGCAAGATGGTATACAATTTTAGAGAAATCGAACAGAAATGGCAGAAGCGCTGGGTAGAGATGAAAACCTACCGCGTGACGGAAGACCCCACGAAAAAGAAATTCTACGTGCTCAACATGTTCCCCTATCCCTCCGGGGCAGGACTCCACGTGGGACACCCCTTGGGCTACATTGCCAGCGACATCTATGCCCGCTACAAGCGGCAGCAGGGATACAACGTGCTGAACCCCATGGGGTATGATGCCTACGGACTGCCTGCCGAGCAGTATGCCATACAGACGGGACAGCATCCCGAGAAGACCACCATGGAGAACATTGCGCGCTACCGCCAGCAGTTGGACAAGATCGGGTTCTCGTTCGACTGGGATCGCGAGGTGCGCACCTGCGATCCGGGCTATTACAAATGGACGCAGTGGGCCTTCCTGCGGATGTTCAAGTCCTACTATAGCACCTCGTCGCACAAGGCGCAGCCCACCATCAAGCTCATTGAGCACTTCGAGCTGATGGGTACGGAAGACTGTGGGGCTTTGGGCACCGAAGAGCTGCATTTCACGGCTGCCGACTGGGCCTCGTTCTCCGAGAAGAAGAAGCAGGAGGTGCTGATGAACTACCGCATCGCCTATCTGGCCGACACCATGGTGAACTGGTGTCCGAAGCTGGGCACGGTGCTGGCCAACGACGAAGTGGTGGACGGTGTCAGCGTGCGCGGCGGCTACCCCGTGGTGCAGAAGAAGATGCGCCAGTGGTGTCTGCGCGTGTCGGCCTACGCCCAGCGTCTGCTCGACGGACTGGACACCATCGACTGGACGGACTCGCTGAAGGAGACCCAGCGCAACTGGATAGGGCGATCGGAGGGCACGGAGGTGGAGTTCCGCGTGGCCGATTCCGACAAGCACTTTACCATCTTCACCACGCGTGCCGACACGATGTTCGGTGTGACGTTCATGGTGCTGGCTCCCGAGTCAGACCTCGTGGCCGCGCTGACCACCGACAGCCAGCAGGCTGCCGTCAGCGAATACATTGACTACGTGAAGAAGCGCACCGAGCGCGACCGCATCTCCGACAAGAAGGTGACGGGTGTGTTCTCCGGCTCCTATGCCATCAACCCGTTTACCGACGAGAAAATCCCCATCTGGATTTCAGAATACGTGCTGGCCGGATACGGCACGGGAGCCATCATGGCCGTGCCGGCCCACGACTCGCGCGACTATGCCTTCGCCAAGCATTTCGGCCTGCCCATCATCCCGCTGATAGAAGGGGCAGACGTGTCGGAACAGAGCTACGACGCCAAGGAAGGCATCGTCTGCAACTCCGCCTCGGAGAAGTTCAGCCTCAACGGACTGACCGTCAAGGAGGCCATCGCCGCCACAAAGAAATACGTGGAGGAGCAGGGACTGGGACGCGTCAAGGTGAACTACCGCCTGCGCGATGCCATCTTCAGTCGCCAGCGCTACTGGGGCGAGCCGTTCCCCGTCTACTACAAGGACGACATGCCCTATATGATTCCGAAGGAGTGTCTGCCGCTGGAACTGCCGGAGATTGACGAATACAAGCCCACCGAGACCGGCGAGCCTCCGTTGGGACGCGCCAAGATGTGGGCCTGGGACACCAAGAGCAACCAGATGGTGGACAAGAGCCTCATCGACCACAAGACCGTCTTCCCGCTGGAGCTCAACACCATGCCGGGCTTTGCCGGTTCGTCGGCCTACTACCTGCGCTACATGGACCCCAAGAACGACAAGGCCCTGGTGGACAAGGATGTCGATGAATACTGGCGCAACGTCGACCTGTACGTGGGCGGCACGGAGCACGCCACGGGCCACCTCATCTACTCGCGCTTCTGGAACAAGTTCCTCTTCGACTCCGGCTACAGCTGCGAGGACGAACCCTTCAAGAAACTGGTGAACCAGGGCATGATACAGGGACGCAGCAACTTCGTCTACCGCGTGAACGACGAAGGAGCGGACAAGGGCAAGTTTGTCAGTCTCCACCTCAAGGACAGCTACAAGGACGTGACCCCGATACACGTGGACGTGAACATCGTGAGCAACGACATCCTTGACCAGAACGCTTTCCGCGCCTGGCGCCCCGAATACGAGCACGCCGAGTTCCTGCTGGAGGACGGCAAGTACGTCTGCGGCTGGGCCATCGAGAAGATGTCGAAGTCGATGTTCAACGTGGTGAACCCCGACATGATCGTGGAACGCTACGGTGCCGACACCCTGCGCCTCTACGAGATGTTCCTTGGTCCGGTGGAGCAGTCGAAGCCCTGGGACACCAACGGCATTGACGGCTGTCACCGCTTCCTCAAGAAGTTCTGGGCACTGTTCTACGGCAACGACCGCGACAACGCCGAGGGCAACCTGCTGGCCGACGATGCCGAGCCTACGAAGGAGCAACTGAAGAGTGTACACAAGCTCATCAAGAAGGTGACGCAGGACATCGAGGCCTTCTCCTACAACACCTCCATCTCCGCCTTCATGATTTGCGTGGGAGAGCTGGCACAGCTGAAATGCCACAACCGCCAGCTGCTCCGCACCCTCGTCACCCTGCTTGCGCCCTTTGCGCCCCATATCAGCGAAGAGCTTTGGCACGCCCTGGGCGAGACGGGCAGCGTCTGCGACGCGCCGTGGCCCACATGGAACGAGGAGTATCTGGTGGAAGACACCGTGAAGCTGGGTGTGGCCTTCAACGGCAAGACGCGCTTCGACATGGCGTTTGCCGCCCAGGCCGACAACAAGACCATCGAGGAAACGGTGATGGCCGATGAACGCGCGGTGAAATACATTGACAACCGGCAGGTGGTGAAGGTCATCGTCGTGCCCGGCCGCATGATCAACATCGTTTGCAAATAAATTCGGTGCGCCATGACCATCAATCATAAAATGCTGTGGAACGAGGTGAAGGACTATTTCTTCATCACCATCGGACTGCTGCTCTATTCCGTCTCGTTCACCGTCTTCCTGATGCCCTACGAGATTGTGTCGGGCGGTGTGACGGGTCTGTCCGCCATCATCTACTACGCCACGGGGTTCCGGTTGGAGAACACGTACATCATCATCAACGGACTGCTGCTCATCGTCGCACTGAAGGTGCTGGGCTTCAAGTTCCTGATGAAGACCATCTATGCCATCGTCACACTCTATTTCCTGTTGAAATTCGCCCAGGACATCATGCCGAAGCAGGAGAACGGACTGCCCGTCATGCTGTTGGGCGAGGGGCAGGACTTCATGTCCATGATCATTGGATGCGTGTTTGCAGGCATCGCCCTGGCCACGGTGTTCTCCAGCAACGGATCGACGGGTGGCACGGACATCATCGCCGCCTCCATCAACAAATACCACAACGTGTCGCTCGGCACGGTGCTGATAGCCGTCGACTTCTGCATCATCGGATCGTGTATGTTCTTCCCGCAGTTCGGCACCTACATCGAACGTGTACACAAGGTGATGTTCGGCTTCTGCGTGATGACCATGGAAAACTTCGTGCTGGACTATGTGATGAACGCACGAAGGGAATCGGTGCAGTTCATGATTTTCTCCCGTAAATGGCAGGAGATTGCCTACGCCATCGGCACACAGATGGAGCACGGCGTGACCATCCTCGACGGGCACGGCTGGTACACGGGACAGGAGGTCAAGGTGCTGTGTATCCTCGCCAAGAAGAACGAGAGCGTCAATATGTTCCGACTTATCAAGATGATAGACCCCAACGCCTTCGTCAGCCAGAGTGCCGTCATCGGTGTCTACGGTGAGGGCTTTGACGAGATGAAGGTGAGGATTAAACAGACGAAAGCCATCCCGGGAACGACACCACCCAAAATACCAGACCAATGAAAATCGTTTTTGCCACCAACAACCAGCATAAGCTGGAGGAAATCCGCAGCATCCTCGGACAGGACATCGAGGTGGTGTCGCTGGCCGACATCGGATGCCACGAAGACATTCCCGAGACGGGCAAAACCCTCGAAGAGAATGCACTGCAAAAGGCACAATATGTGTATGACCACTATCACGTGAGTTGTTTTGCCGACGACACCGGACTTGAGGTGGAAGCCCTCGGCGGTGCGCCAGGGGTGTACAGCGCACGCTATGCCGGTGGCGAAGGACATGACTCGGAGGCTAATATGCGGAAACTGCTCAGTGAACTGGACGGCAAGGACAACCGCCGGGCGCAGTTCCGCACGGTCATCGCACTGTTGGAGCAGCGCAACGTGTGCCCCTGCGGATGCACTGCCGTGAAGAAGGTGACGGAGTTTGAAGGCATCGTGCGCGGCACGATTACCCGTGAGAAACACGGCACGGAAGGCTTCGGCTACGACCCCGTGTTCCAGCCCGAGGGCTACGAACAGACGTTCGCCGAACTGGGGAACGACGTGAAGAACACCATCAGCCACCGGGCTGTGGCCACACGGAAACTGGCCGACTATCTGCTGGCCTCCATCGGGAAACCCCATACAGGACAATGACCGCATTCCTACGCCGCTGCTGGATCGCCGCCTTGCTGCTGTCTGTCGCACCGACCTGGGCGCAGATGGGCACTTGGCAGTACCATTTGGCCTACGGCGAACCGCAGCAGATAGAAAAGGCGGGGCAGGGATTGTTCGTGAAGGCCAGTGGTAACCTCTACCATTATAACCTCGACGACCAAACCGTCACGACCTTCGACAGAAGCAACGGACTCAACGGCGGACAGGTGTCGCTCATCAAATGGTGCAGCGCAGCACGCCGCCTCATTGCCGTCTATGTGGACAGTAACATCGACCTCATCACCACGGACGGCACGGTGACCAACATGGCCGACCTCTATAAGGCCACCATGGCGGGCAGCAAGACCGTCCGCTGCATCGTGGCCGATGGCAGCAGTGCCTACCTCTGCATCGGGTCAACCGTCGTGAAGATTGACGTGGCGAAGGCACAGGTGACGGAACGCTACTCCTTCACGGGCAACGTGTGGAACGTTGTGGTGGACGGCGACTGCCTCTATGCTAACACGGAAACGGACGGCGTACTGTGTGGCAAGCTGTCCGACAATCTCATCAATCCGGCCAACTGGCACAAGACCAGTCAGTTTCCATCCTCCATCTACGACTCAGACCGGGGCGACTACGAGGACTATATCGACACCGTGAATCAACTCCATGCCGGAGGGCCGCACTACAACCATTTCAATCGACTGTGGTTCATGGACGGACGGCTGTACGGCGTGGGCGGCGGTTGGTACGACGGCGGACAGATGAACCGCACGGCACAGGGGCAGATGATGGACAGCGACGGCCAGTGGCAATGGCTGGACCAGCCGATGGTCAAGGATGCGGTGAGTATGGCCGTTGACCCCGAGGATGCCACACATCTTTATATAGCGACCTGTGGCAACGGTTTGTTCGAGTTTCGCGACGGCAACATCGTGGCGCAGTATACAGCCGACAATAGCCTGTTGGCCAGTGCCGTTCCTGGTAATATGGATTACGTGCGTGTGGACGGCCTCTTCTTCGACCGCCAGAACCGTCTCTGGATGACCCACAGCGAGACAGGGCATCCGCTGCTGCGCATGGACCGCAATGGGCAGATGGAAGTCCTCGATCTGCCTGCGCTCTTTCCAGACGGAACAGCCCTTGCCATCCTGCGCAACCCCATGACCGACCGCAACGGTAAAGTCTGGCTTGTGAACAGCCATCACCTTTGCCCCTGCCTGGTGCGCATCGACACCGAGACCGACCAGGCGGTGCGCTTCTCCACGCTTTATAACCAGGACAACACACCGTTGCGCGACATCTATAGCTTCAACTGCGTGGCCGAAGACCGAGACGGAAACATCTGGGTCGGCACCGACCAAGGGCCGCTGCTGCTTACCCCCGATCAGCAAGCGTCGAACGACGGCTTCACGCAGGTCATCGTGCCGCGCGACGACGGCAGCGACTACGGCGACTACCTGTTGAACGGCATCAGCGTGACAGCTATGGCCGTTGATGGTGGCAACCGCAAATGGATTGGAACGGAAAGCAACGGGGTCTACGTCATCAGCAGCGACAACACCACCGAGGTGGCTCACTATACCTGTGCCGACAGCGGTCTGCTGTCCGACCGTGTCGAAAGCATCGCCATCGACGGACAGACGGGACGGGTCTACATCGGTACGGAAGAGGGGCTGTGCTCCATCGTGACCGATGCCACCGAACCTGTCGAGGAGATGGAGAAAGAACGGCTCACGGTCTATCCCAACCCCGTCACCCCGGACTATACGGGTCCCATCACCATACAAGGGCTGAGCTACGATGCTGAGGTGCGCATCGTGACGACGTCAGGCCGTCTCGTGGCGCGCGGACGGAGCACAGGCGGATCCTTTGTCTGGGACGGCTGCGACAACCAAGGGCGGCGCGTGGCCTCAGGCATCTATCATGTGCTGACGACAACCAGCGATGGCCAACGCGGTCCCGTGTGCCGCATCGCCATTGTCAGATAGAAGAAACAAAAGGTGTTGAAACCTTTAGAGGCAGTCGGGCAACTGGCTGAAACGCTCAATCTTCGTCAGTCGCTCGTGGGGAAATTCCTCCGAACGCTCCATGGCCCATACGGCATGGAACGGGATGTGTACAGCCCATGCTCCTGCCGACAGTGCTGGTGCGATGTCACTGCGGAAGGAATTGCCGACCATCAGCGTCTGCCTTGGCTCTACGGCCAGTGTGCTGCACAGTGAGCGGTAAGCTGCCTCCGTCTTGTCGGAGACAATCTCCACATAAGAGAAATAAGGGCGCAACCCCGACCGTTGTATCTTGTCTTCCTGTCCCATCAGCTCGCCCTTTGTGAACACCACCAACCGATAGCGTCCTTCGTCGTGCAACAGCCGCAGCGTCTGTTCCACGCCGGGCAACGGGTCCACGGGAAACCGCAGCAGTTGCTTGCCCATCTCAATCATCTGGAGCAACCGGTCGGCTTCGATGCGTCCTTCCGTCAGACGAATGGCATTCTCCATGAGCGAGAGCGTGAACGCCTTGGTGCCATAGCCGAACAGCGGCATATTGGCACGTTCCGTGGCAATCAGACTGTCGGAAATGCGCTGTCGGTCGGAAACCCACGGCTCCAGCATCTGTATCATGCGTTCCTCGGCGCGGTCGAACCACGTCTGACAGTCCCACAGGGTGTCGTCGGCATCGAATATCAGGGTTGTAATGTCTTTCTTTGTCATTGTTGTCGTTGGTCAGTTGTCCGGTTGGGTGCGGCGGTAGTGCCAGAGTTCTATGGAATTGATGATGTTTTGCCACAACACGTAGCAGCCGGCACCCACCGAAGCCACAGGATGCAGGTAGAGGTAGGCCACCCAGATGGCCATCGACGTGTTTTTCTGGAACAGGGCCTGTCCGCTACATATCTCCTCACCGAGACGCCGCCCGATGGCGCGTCCGATGCCGAACTGCACGAAGCAGACCACCAGGCTCAGTGCGGCGATGGCCAGCAATAGCCAGCCTGCCACGTGGCTGTGGACGATGTTCTTCACCGTGATGCCGGCTACGATGGTGAGCGAAACGCCCCAGAGGTAGAAGCTCAGGTTGGGGATGGAGGCGATCCAGCGGCAGATGCCCTTCACATAATGTTGCATGAACCATCCCAGGACAAGCGGAAGGAGCAATACCATCGACACCTTTTCCAAGATGACGAGAAAGGTCTCGAAGAAGGAAAGGTGGACGATGTCGGTCAGTGGGGGGAACACCAACGGAATCATCAAGGCGGAAGCAAGGGCAGAGATGACCGTGAACGTGGTCATGGTACTGATGTTTCCGCCGAGCTTTCCCGTCACGACAGGGGCTGCCGAGGCCGACGGAGCAATGGTGCAGGTCAGCACGGCCTCCCAGATGAGGCGTTGATCGTGATCTGCGCCCACCAGAAAGATGATGCCGAGATTGACTGCCACCAATGCCACCTGCGCCGCGAGCACCCCGACGTGCCAACGGTGAGGGCGCATCTGGTGGAAATCCACCTTGCAGAAGGTGGCCAGCAGGGTGAGAAACACGGTGACGGGAAATATCACATCGATGACAGGAGCCAGCGCATTGCCCAGTTCGTCGAGCGCAGGAATCCAGTAGAACGCCAGATAGATGGTCACACCCAACACGATGGCTACGGGCAACGTCCAGTCCTTCAAGAAGCGTATCAGTTTCATGTCCTTTCTTTTTTTTCGCTGCAAAATTACTGTTTCTCGAAGGAATGACAAAAGAAAACGGGCTTTTCTTTTGCCGTTCCGCCCATCTTTGTGTACTTTTGCACGCATGAAACACACGATACTGTTACTCCTCGTCGGCGTGGCCGTGCTGACGGCAGGCTGTCGCGAAGAGCCGCCTGTAGTCTTCACCGACGTGGTGTCGCTCCCTTATACACCCGTCAAAAACCAAGGGCGCGACCCGCTCTGTTGGGCCTACGCCATGCTGGCCACCATCGAGACGGAACATATCTGTCGCGGAGATTCCGTCCACCTTTCTCCTTATTATATAAGAAGGCTCGTCGGGAAGGGACGACAGCGCGGCATGGGACACACGTTGATTCATTTCATAGAAAGGAAAGGAATAGTCCCCTTCGACACCTACCCCGACACCACCCACGACGCGCTGCCAGTGCCCCAGCAGGTCTTTATGCTCGGTGCACGCTACACGCCGCAGGAGTTTGCCCATAGCGTGTGCGCTCCCGACGAGTATGTGGCATTGACCTCCGACCCCACACAGCCCTACGGCCAAATGGTGGTGGCCGACTATCCCGACAACTGGGAACGGAACGCCTTCTTCAACCTGCCGCAGGATTCGCTGGTGGCTGTGGCTCTGCGGGCACTACGCCACCGCCACCCCGTGTGTTGGGAGGGCGACACAAGCAATCGAGGCTTCTCGTTCCGTCAGGGCATTGCCCATCGCGCATTGACACGCCGTCCCAACGACAACCACTGCATGGCCATCGTGGGATTGTCGCGTCACCCCGACGGCCGTCTGTTCTTCAAACTGAAAAATTCATGGGGAACGGATAATCCCTACGGCGGACTGGTGTACATGTCGCAGGAATACCTGCGCACCTGCACCGTGGCACTCTACCTGACGCGCGATGCCTATCTCGGCCTATAAACGCTTTACTTGTTGAGCTTCCAGACCACACCGTCCTTGGTGTCCTTCACCTCGAAGCCGGCAGCAGCCAGTTCGTCGCGAATCTTGTCCGATGTGGCCCAGTCCTTGTCGGCCTTGGCCTTGGCACGCAACTCCAACACCATGTCCACCACCTTGCCAAAGGCCTGCTCGCGCTCCTGACTGGTTTCGGAAGCCTCTTCGCGCAGACCGAGGATGTCGAAGGCAAACAGGCGCATGGTATCGGAAAGTTCCTTCAGGCCGTCCGCACAGATGGTGCCCTTGTGATCCACCAACTTATTCACCGTCGTGCAAGCCTCAAACAGGTGGCTGATGACCTGCGGCGTGGCAAAGTCGTCGTTCATGGCATCGTAGCACTGCTGCCGCAGCGACTTGACGACACGCTCCGTCTCGGCATCGCAGTGCTCGCTGACGTTGACACGCTTTAGGTCTGCAATGCCCTGAAGCAACCGCTGCAGTCCCTTCTCCGACGATTTCAAGGCGTCGTTGGAGAAGTCAACCGTTCCACGGTAATGGGCAGAGAGGATGAAGAAGCGGATGGTCATGGCCGAATAGGGCTGTTCCAGCATCGGGTGGTCGCCCGTGAAGAACTGATCGAGGGTGATGAAATTGCCCAGCGATTTGCCCATCTTCTGTCCGTTGATGGTCAGCATGTTGTTGTGCATCCAGTATTTCACCATAGGATGTCCCTGCGAAGCCACCGCCTGTGCAATCTCACACTCGTGGTGGGGGAAGATGAGGTCCATGCCGCCACCGTGGATGTCGAAGGTCTCGCCCAGATACTTGCGTCCCATGGCCGTGCACTCGCAGTGCCAGCCCGGGAAACCATCGCTCCACGGCGAAGGCCACCGCATGATGTGCTCGGCCGATGCCTTCTTCCACAATGCGAAATCGGCCTGATGATGTTTCTCGCCCACACCGGCTAACTCCCGGCTCTCGTCCTTGGTATTCTCCAAGGATCGTCCGCTCAGCTCACCATATTTATACTGCTTGTTGTAAGCCTCGATGTCAAAATACACCGAACCGTTCGACTCGTAGGCAAAACCGTGGTTCAGGATCTGCTGAACCAGTTGCTGCTGTTCGATGATGTGGCCGGTGGCGTGCGGCTCTATGCTGGGCGGCAATACGTTAAGTGCCTCCATGGCCTGATGGTAGCGGTTGGTGTAGTACTGTGCAATCTCCATCGGCTCCAACTGCTCCAGCCGTGCCTTCTTCTCAATCTTATCGTCGCCCTCGTCAGCGTCGTGTTCCAGATGTCCCACATCGGTGATGTTGCGCACATAGCGCACCTTATAGCCCAAGTGGCGCAGATAGCGGAACACCAAGTCGAAGGTGATGGCCGGGCGCGCGTGTCCCAAATGGGGGTCGCCATAGACGGTAGGGCCACACACATACATGCCCACACTGGGGGCATTGAGGGGTTCAAAACGCTCTTTCTGTCGCGTCAGCGTGTTGTATATAACGAGTTTCGATTCCATTTTCTTTCCTGTTTAATGTTTGCAAAATTACTAATAAGGCATCGAAAAACAAAGTTTTTGCTTCAAAATTTGACTTTTCGGCAAATATTTCGTAATTTCGCACCCACTAACAAAGCAAGTAAACTTACCAAAGACAAAATAATGGCTTATACACGTATTACTGCGGCCGAAGCTGCAGCGCTGATCAACAACAACGACAACATCGCCTTGAGTGGTTTCACGCCTGCTGGTGTGGCCAAGGCTGTCACCCGCGAACTGGCCAAGAAGGCAGAGGCAGAACACGCTGCAGGACGCGCGTTCAAAGTAGGAATCTTCACCGGTGCTTCTACCGGCCAGTCCACAGACGGTGTGCTGGCCAATGCGCAGGCCATCAAATACCGTGCGCCCTACACGACAAACCCCGACTTCCGCAAGCACGTCAACCAAGGGGAGATTCCCTACAACGACTTGCACTTGAGCCACATGGCACAGGAGCTGCGCTACGGCTTTTATGGCGACGTGGACTGGGCCATCCTTGAGGTGTGCGACATCGAGGAGTGCGGCAACGAGTATCACGTCTACCTGACGGCTGCTGGAGGCATCTCGCCCACTGCCGCACGTCTGGCCAAGCGCGTCATCCTCGAACTGAACAGTTTCCACAATCCCAATGCTAAGTTCATACACGACGTCTATGAGCCTCTCGACCCGCCTTACCGCAAAGCCATTCCCATCGAGAACGTGGGCGACCGCATTGGCGTTCCCTATGTGGTTATTCCGAAAGACAAGCTCGTGGGTGTGGTGGAATGCAACATTCCCGACGAGGCGCGCGCCTTCAAGGATTCCGACCCTGTGACCGACAAGATTGGATTCCTCACGGCCGAGTTCCTCGTGTCGGAGCTGCAGAAGGGACGGATTCCCAAGGAGTTCCTGCCCCTGCAGAGCGGCGTAGGCTCCACGGCCAACGCCATCCTCGGCGCACTGGGACAAGACAAGGAAGTGCCCGACTTCAATATTTATACGGAGGTGATTCAGAACTCCGTCATTGACATGATGCTGTCCGGCCGCGTGAAGGACGCCTCAGCCTGCTCCTTGACCGTTTCCAACGAGTGCCTGATGCAGGTGTACGACAACATGGATTATTTCAAGCATCACCTCACGCTGCGTCAGAGCGAGATTTCCAACAGCCCGGAGGTCATCCGCCGTCTCGGCGTCATCGCCATCAATACGGCCATCGAATGTGACCTCTACGGCAATGCCAACTCCACCCATATCAGCGGCGTGAAGATGATGAACGGCATCGGCGGTTCAGGCGACTTTGAGCGTAATGCCTACCTCTCCATCTTCACCTGCCCGTCCACGGCAAAGGGAGGACTCATCAGTAGCATCGTGCCTTTCGTCAGCCATCAGGACCATTCCGAACACGATGTCAATATCATCGTCACGGAACAGGGCGTGGCAGACCTGCGCGGCAAGTGCCCCGAGGAGCGTGCCAAGCTGATTGTGGAGCAGTGCGTACACCCCGACTATAAACAACTCATGTGGGACTATCTGAAGATTGCCAAAGGCGGACACACCCGTCATAACCTGCCTGCCGCATTTGCCATGCACGACACCCTGGCACGCAAGGGTGACATGCGCTTAACGGACTTTGCGGAATACGTGAAATCGTGAATGATGCCACCGTCCTGTTCGTCCGGCAACACCGCGACGACGACATCCGGCAGTTGGCACTGACCACACCTGCCCCAGGCATCGACTTGAAACAGGCGTTGCAGCAGATTGCCGGATGGCAGACGGCCTGTCGGAAATGGCTGGAGTGGGCGACCTGCGAGGGAATCGTCTATCCCCCACACCTCAACATGGAGCAGGCTTCGAGCCTGCAAACCGCCAAGTATAAGGCCCAACTGGTGGAGCAGTGGGGTGGGGCGGAGACCTCGTTTGTAGACCTGACGGGAGGGTTGGGCATTGACTTTTCCGTGATGTCGAGGAGCTTCGGACGGCGGACATACGTGGAACGCGACGAAATGCTCTGCCGACTGGCGCGCCACAACTTTCCCTTGCTATCGTTGGAAGCCACCGTTGTCAACGACCAAGCCGAAGCGTTTCTTGACCGCATGCCGCACGCGACGGTCGTGTTCCTTGACCCTGCCCGGCGCGATGAACACGGCGCACGCACTTACGGACTGACCGACTGCACGCCAGATGTCACGCGAATGATGGACACCTTACGAGAAAAGGCCGACCACATCGTCATGAAACTCTCGCCCATGCTCGACTGGCGCAAGGCCGTCAGTGACCTCGGTGGAGTCAGCGAGGTGCACATCGTCAGCGTAAAGAACGATTGTAAGGAACTGCTTCTCGTCTGCGACAAGCGCGCTTCCAATCATCCGCGACTGGTCTGTGTCAACGACGAACAGGTGTTCTGCGTCTCGGACGTCACAGCCTCACCGATGCCACAACAGGACAGCAGTATTCAAGCCACCTTTCTCTACGAACCCAATGCCAGCATCATGAAAGGCGGCTGCTTCACCGAGGTGGAACGTGCCTTTGGCCTGCGACAGGTGGCGGTCAACTCCCATCTGTTTTTAGGCACAGCCCCCGTAGCGTTGTTCCCCGGCAGGTGTTTCGTCATTGAACGGCAATGCACCCTCAACAAGCACGATGTAAGACAGGCTCTCGCCGACATTGACAGGGCGAACATCACCGTGAGAAACTTTCCGCTGTCGGCAGAGGCACTGCGGAAAAAACTCAAGTTGAAAGACGGAGGCGACCGTTATATCTTCGGCACAACACGGCCTGACGGCACTCACGTCCTGTTCATTGGCACAAAGTACTGCTCACAAAGTACTGCTGCGAAAGTCACCACATAAAAACTGCAATTATTTTGTGTGTTTCGTGATTAATGTGTATCTTTGCAAGGTAAAAAAGAAGAAAAATGTCATCAATAGTAATCAAGAGCGTAGACAGCCGGAAACTGCTGGAAGACTTCATGCAATTCCATTACGACCTGTACCGCGGCAACAAATACGATGCCCCCAACCTATACAGTGACGAGAAACATACGCACAACCAAAAGAAAAATGCGGCCTTTGAGTTCTGTGAGGCGGAGTATTTCCTGGCCTACAAGGACGGGAAAGTGGCCGGGCGCGTGGCCGCCATCATCAACCACCGTGCCAACGAACGCTGGCAGCGGAAGAGCGTGCGCTTCGGGTGGATAGACTTCATTGACGATATTGCAGTGTCGAAGGCCCTGTTTGATGCCGTGGCACAGTGGGGGCGTGCCAAGGGCATGAACGAGATGGTTGGGCCGCTGGGCTATTCGGACATGGATCCAGAAGGCATGCTCATCGAAGGCTTCGACCAACTGGGAACCATGGCCACCATCTACAACTATCCCTACTACCCCGAGCACATGAAGCAGATGGGCGGTTGGGAGAAAGACAACGACTACGTGGAGTTCAAGATCCTCGTACCGAAGAACGGGGAGATGCCCGAGAAATATGCGAAAATTGCCCAGCTGGTGATGAAACGCTACAATCTGCACGTCCGGAAGGTCAAGCGCAGCGAGGTGTTCGGCAAGGAACAGGTGGGACGGAAGGTGCTCGACGTGGTCAACCAGACCTTCGGCAACCTCTACGGCTACTCGCAGATGACGGAAGGACAGATTGACGAGTACCTCAAAATGTATTTCCCGGTGCTCGACCTCAACCTCGTCACGCTGATAGAGGACTGGAACACGCCCGACCATAAAATCGTGGGCGTGGGCATCACAATCCCCTCCCTGACCGCTGCCCTGCAGAAATGCCGCAACGGGCGGCTCTTCCCCTTCGGTTGGTGGCACCTGCTGAGGGCACTGAAATTCCACAAGACCCACATCGTTGACCTCATGCTCATCGGCATCCTCCCCGAATATCAGAACAAAGGAGCCAACGCCCTGCTCTTCTACGACCTCATTCCCTGGTATCAGAAATACGGGTTTGAGTGGGGCGAGACGAATGTGGAGATGGAAACCAACGAGAAGGTACAGAGCCAATGGCAGTACTTCGAATACGTACAGCACAAACGCCGCCGCTGCTACAAAAAGAACATCTAACCCGACCCTATGAACGAAGACAACAATATCAAAGAAGAAACCGTCAGATACGACGACGACAACATCCGGCACTTGTCGGACATGGAACACGTGCGCACCCGTCCCGGTATGTATATTGGACGCCTTGGGGACGGCGCGCTGGCGGAAGACGGCATCTATGTGCTGTTGAAGGAAGTCATTGACAACTCCATCGACGAGTTTAAGATGAATGCCGGCGACCGCATAGAAATCAGCATCGACGACCAGTTGAGGGTGTCAGTGCGCGACTACGGACGCGGCATTCCGCAAGGCAAGCTCATCGAAGCCGTCAGCATGCTGAACACTGGCGGAAAATACGACTCCAAAGCGTTCAAGAAATCCGTGGGACTCAACGGTGTCGGTGTCAAGGCCGTCAACGCACTGAGCAGCCATTTCACCGTGGAGTCCTACCGCGACGGACAGGTGCGGCGAGCCACCTTCGAACGGGGACAACTGACCAGCGACCAGACGGAAAAGACGGACGACGAGAACGGCACGTACATCTTCTTCGAACCCGATAACACCCTCTTTGTCAACTATCAGTTCCACAACGACATCGTGGAGAACATGCTCCGCAACTACACCTACCTCAATACGGGACTGACCATCATGTACAACGGACGGCGCATCCTCAGCCGCCACGGTCTGGAAGACCTGCTGAAGGATCGCATGACCAACGACCCGCTCTATCCCATCATCCATCTGAAGGGCGAAGACATTGAGGTTGCCTTCACCCACGCCAACCAGTATGGCGAGGAATACTACTCCTTCGTCAACGGCCAGCACACCACGCAGGGCGGCACCCACCAAAGTGCCTTCAAGGAGCATATCGCCAAGACCATCAAGGAATTCTTCGGGAAATATGAATATGGCGACATCCGCACAGGACTCGTGGCTGCCATTGCCATCAACGTGGAAGAGCCGATGTTCGAGAGCCAGACTAAAATCAAGCTCGGCTCCCTGACCATGTCGCCCAACAATGGCGTGTCCATCAACAAATACGTGGGTGACTTCATCAAACTGGAGGTCGACAACTACCTCCACATCCACAGCGACGTGGCCGAGGTCATTGAGCAAAAGGTGAAGGAGAGTGAACGGGAGCGCAAGGCCATGGCGGGCGTCACCAAGATTGCACGCGAGAGGGCCAAGAAAGCCAACCTCCACAACCGCAAGTTGCGCGACTGCCGCATCCATTTCAGCGATGCCAAGAACGACAGGAAGGAGGAGAGTTGCATCTTCATCACCGAGGGCGACTCCGCCAGCGGAAGCATCACCAAGAGCCGCGATGTCAACACACAGGCCGTCTTTTCCCTGCGCGGAAAACCGCTGAACTCGTTCGGATTGACCAAGAAGGTGGTCTATGAAAACGAGGAGTTCAACCTCTTGCAGGCCGCCCTCGACATAGAGGAGAGCCTGGACACGCTCCGCTACAACAAGGTCATCGTCGCTACCGATGCCGATGTGGACGGCATGCACATTCGCCTGCTCATCATCACCTTCTTCCTGCAGTTCTTCCCGGAACTCATCAAGAAAGGACACGTCTACGTGTTGCAGACCCCCCTGTTCCGCGTGCGCAACAGGCGTACAAAGATTAAGGACAAGAAAGTGGTGGCTGAAGCCGAGGCAAAGGCCGACGGCAAGAAGAGCGACTTCATCACGCGCTACTGCTACAGTGAAGAAGAGCGCGTCAATGCCATACACCAGTTGGGTCCCGATCCGGAAATCACGCGCTTTAAAGGTCTCGGTGAGATTAGTCCTGAAGAGTTTGCTGGTTTCATCGGTCCCGACATCCGGTTGGAGCAGGTGACCCTCCACAAGAACGACCAGGTACAGAAGCTCCTCGAATACTATATGGGTAAGAACACCATGGAGCGGCAGAATTTCATCATCGACAATCTCGTCGTCGAGGAAGACCGTCCGGAAGAGGTTTACGAATAACGGAAACAACATGATTTCAAGAAAATATTTCCTGCCGCTGCTGTTGTCTCTGCCGTTGTGCAGTGTGGCACAGGTGCGCATCAACACGCAGGGTGAGGCCATGCGCAAGCTCCAAATCGCCGAGATGGCCATCAGCAGCCTGTATGTCGACACCGTCGACGAACAGCAGCTGGTAGAGGGTGGCATCCGCGGTATGCTGGAGAAGCTCGACCCGCACAGCAGTTACCTCACGGCGAAGGAGGTGGAAGAAAGCAACGAACCCCTCCAAGGCAATTTCGAGGGCATCGGCGTGCAGTTCAACCTGTCGGAAGACACCCTGCTCGTTATACAGCCCGTGGTGGGCGGTCCTTCCGAGAAGAAAGGTATTCTGGCTGGCGACCGCATCGTGACGGTCAACGACACGGTCATTGCCGGTGTGAAGATGTCACGCGAGGACATCGTGCGCCGGCTGCGTGGCCGCAAGGGCACCAAGGTGCGGCTCGGCGTCGTGCGTCGGGGCATCAAGGACTTGCTCCACTTCGATATTGTCCGCGACAAGATTCCAGTGAAGACCGTCGATGCCTCGTATATGATTCGGCCGACCGTAGGCTATATTCGTATCGGTAGCTTCGGCGCACAGACCCATGAAGAATTTCTCGAACGCCTGAAGAACCTGCAGACGCAGGGCATGACCTCGCTCATCCTCGACCTGCAGGGCAACGGCGGCGGCTATATGCACACCGCCATTGCTGTGGCCAACGAGATGCTCCACTCCGGCGACCTTATCGTATATGTGAAAGGGCGGCAGTCTGCACGGAAAGACTACCGTGCCCATGGTAAAGGACACTTCGAGGAGGGAAAACTGGCGGTGCTGATAGACAGCTATTCTGCCTCGGCAGCGGAGATTGTCACGGGAGCGATACAGGATCAGGACCGCGGCATTGTGGTTGGGCGACGCTCCTTCGGAAAGGGACTCGTTCAGCGTCCCGTCGACCTGCCCGACGGTTCGATGATTCGACTGACCATTGCCCACTATTTCACGCCCTCCGGCCGCTGCATCCAGAAACCCTACGTCAAAGGCAAGGCAGAGGACTACGCGATGGACGTATACAATCGGTTGGCCAGCGGCGAACTGCAACACGCCGACAGCATCCATTTTGCCGACTCGCTGAAATGCTACACGCTACGCGAACACCGTACGGTGTATGGGGGCGGCGGCATCATGCCCGACCACTACGTGCCGCTTGACACCACGGTCTACACCCCCTTCTACCGCGAGTTGGCCGCCAAGTCGTACATCATCAATACCAGTCTGCGCTATGTGGACACCCACCGCAAACAACTGCTCGGACAATTCCCGGACTTTGACACTTTCAAGCGCACCTACGAGGTTCCGCAGGACGTGACAGACAAACTGTTGGCTGAGGCTGCGAAAGACGGTGTCAAGCCCAAGGACGAGGCCGAGCTGCAGAAGACCCTGCCCCTCCTGCGCCTGCAACTGAAAGCACTCGTGGCGCGCGACCTGTGGGACATGGACGAGTATTTCTCCATCGTGAACGAGAAGAGCGACATCGTGATGCAGGCCCTCCAACTGTTGCAACAACCCTGACTTTCCCCATGACGTACCGAACCCTGTGGCAACGGCTGCTGACGACCTACGATGAAGGGGAGGCGAAGGCGATTGCCCGTCTCGTTTATGAGGTGCGCTATGGGCTGTCGTTCGGCGACATCCTGCTTGGGCGTGATGCGGAAGCGGACGACGGTGACCTACAGCAGATCGCCCTACGGCTGGAACGCCATGAACCCGTACAGTATGTGTTGGGCGAGGCAAGGTTTTGTGGCCATACCTTCCACACTGACCGACGGGCGCTCATCCCCCGTCCCGAGACCGAAGAACTTTGCCGTTGGATGCTTGCCGCCCCGTTCGACAGCCTGCTTGACATCGGCACGGGCAGTGGATGCATCGCTGTCACGATGGCACTGGCTCAGCCCGAGGCGCAGGTGGTCGCATGGGACATCTCGCCCGATGCCCTTGCGCTGGCCGCAGAGAATGCCTACGCGCTGCGCGCCAAGGTCACCTTCTTGTTGCGCGACGCCCTCACGCCAAGCCATGAAGACACAGAGCGATACGACATCATTGTGAGCAATCCGCCCTATATCTGCCAGAAAGAAGCCGAAGCTATGGAGTCCAATGTGCTCGACTACGAGCCGCATCAAGCGCTTTTCGTCCCCGACAGCGATCCCCTGCGCTTCTATCGCGCCATCGCCCACTACGGGCTGACAAAGCTCCGTCCGCAAGGACATCTTTTCTTTGAAATCAATCCGCTCTACGCTGAAGACCTGTGCGCCATGCTCTGCGACACGGGCTACCGCGACGTGACGACCCGTTGCGACGCTTTCGGCAAGACGCGCTTCATCCGTTGCCGCCTATGAACACCATGACCGAACAGGAAGCCTTCCTCCGTCTGGCCACCCTCTGCGCCCAGGCCGAACACTGCGAGTACGAGATGCTGGAGAAGATGCGTCGCTGGCAACTGCCCGATGAGGCTCAGGCGCGGGTGATGCAACGTCTCGTCAGCGAACGCTATGTGGACAACAACCGTTATGCGTTGGCCTTCGCCCGTGATAAGGTGAAATACAACAAATGGGGGCGACGGAAGGTGGAACAGGCCCTGTGGCAGAAACGCATTGCCGACGATATCCGTCAACAGGTGCTTGCCGACATCAGTGACAGGGACTATGTTGCCGTCCTGCGCCCGTTGCTGCAACAGAAACACCGTTCCGTCAAAGCCCGCAACGACTATGAGTTGCGCATGAAACTCATACAATTCGCCCTTGGCAGGGGGTTTACCATGGATGTCATTCGACAGTGTATCAATACCGACGATGCAGAAGATTACGATATGGAATAGACTGCTTGACACCCTCCAGCCCCGTCGTTGCTGCATCTGCGACCAGCGGTTGGGCATCGGTGAACGGGCCGTCTGTGCCGGGTGTGCCGTCCAACTGCCGCGCACCCACTTTGGGGAAAGGGCAAACGACAACCCCATGACTCTATTGTTTCAAGGCATCGTCCCCGTGGAAAAGGCGGTCGCACTGACCTACTTCAGTCCGCATAGTCCTTCCGCACGACTCATCTACGACATCAAATACCGCCGCCACCCCGACTACGCCGTCACCGTGGGCGAACTGATGGCGGCCGAACTGCTGCCCACTGGCTTCTTCTCGGACATTGATGTTCTGGTGCCCGTGCCGCTGTCCCGCCGCCGACTGCACCAGCGCGGCTACAACCAGAGTGAACGCATCGCCTACGGCATTTCCTGCGCCACCGCCATTCCCGTACTTGCCACCGCCCTGCGACGCAAGCATTTCATCAAAAGCCAGACCACGCTGGGTCGGTTTGATCGCCATAAAAATGTGGAGGAGATGTTTGAACTGGCCGATGCCGCACCGCTGTCAGGTCGCCACATCCTGCTGATTGACGATGTCTGCACCACCGGTGCAACACTGATGGCCTGCATCGAAACGATGCAGAAAGTCTGCGAAGCCCGTTACAGCATCCTAACGTTTGGGTTGACGGACCACTGACTGAGGGGCTGGAGTCGTCGCCCCTTCCTCGTCCTCTTGCCATTGCGGCACGGCCTGTTCGTTCCGGTCCACCACTTCCATGTCCAGTTCCGGCACGTCAAAGATGTCTTCCGGCTTGTAAGGCACTACCACCTCGGGTTTATAGACCGACACCTCCACCATGGCAACGCCCTGCGTGGTGATGCCCAGTTCGCGGGCTGCACGATAGGAAAGGTCGATGATGCGGCCACGGGCAAAGGGGCCGCGGTCTATCACGCGCACGACAACTTCCTTGCCGTTGGCCGGATTTTTCACCTTGAGGAGTGTTCCGAAGGGATGGGTACGGTGGGCACAGACCAGACTGTCGTTATGGAGCCGTTCCCCACTGGCGGTACGTGCTCCGTTCGATCGTTTGGAATAGAAGGTGGCCTTGCCTTTCTGTTGCGCCGTAGCAGTCATTCCAAAGGCGGCAAACACGGCCACGGGAACGGCATACAGGCACTTTCGCAGGATTTTTAGTTGTTGTAATATGCTTCTAATACTCACAGTTTCGTCGATTTCTCTCTGACAAAGGTACGAATAAGCGAGGGGAATACAAAATAAAATACCGTTATTTTGCAGAAAAATTAGATAAAAGCAAGACGCTCATCCCCACTTTTGTCACTCCTCATGGACTGTATGACAATAGGTATGCAAGGAAGATGGGTAGAGCGGTAAAGGGGGATGACCTGTTCGTGCCAGTCGGTCTTCCTACACGATAACCCCCAATGCCGTCGCGACACCGTTGCCGTCAGCCGCTTCTTTTTTTCTCTGCCGAGCGAGTTTTTTTTCCCTGCCGAACGCGTGGAAATTCTGCGCGCTTTGTCCTTCCCACGGTGCAAAGGTAGACACTTTTCAGCGTTTTTGCAAGAAATGTGGCGGAAAAGTGCGCGAAAGTGTTATTAGTTGTATTGTAAGGCGTTGTACTTTAGCGCATTACACGGGTCTATCATAAAAACAAGTGAGAGCGCGGTCAAAAGTGTCATGGTGTCATTTTGATTTTGAAAAAACAAATTTCT
>CAVBXH010000019.1:0-33106 GCA_963599475.1 Acutalibacteraceae bacterium
AAATACGAAAGTAGGAGGCAAACACCTACTATTAGTATTTACCTCCTACTCGATTTTGGGTTTTGATGCGTGCAGTCACTTGGCTGTCGTAACTCGGTCACTTAGCTCCCGTAACGCAGTCATTTGGCTCTTGTAAAACAGTCATTTAGTCTTTGTAACGCTGAACGTTAGCACCCGCAACTGACTTCGTGCACGAGCAACCTTTTTTGCCCAGCATCTGCTACGCGGCAAGGTGGATGTTATTCTTCCAGTGACTTGATTTGCTTCTTCGGCGTGACACCGAGTGACTTGAGACTCTCCACTCTCCGCATCACGTTGCCAGTGCCGTCGTAGAGTTGCTTTCTGGCCTTGTCGAAGGTACTTGACAGACGGTCTATCAGGTCGCCGACGCCAGTGAAGGTGTCCTCGAAGGTGGCGACCTTATCGTAGAGGTCTGCGGCTGTTTTCACGATTTTCTCCACGTTTTTGTTCTGGCGGTCATACTGCCAGAGGTTATAGGCCAGTTGGAGAGCCATGAGGAGATTGCTGGGGGAGATGATGATGACCTTCCGTTGGTAGGCATAGCGGCTGAGATCGGGTTGCTGCTTCATGGCCGCGATGTAACTGTTCTCGTTGGGAATGAACATGAGGACGAAGCCGATGGCATCATCGACGAGTTTGGGATAGTCTTTCTCCGCGAGCTCGTCAATATGCTTGCGGACACTCTGGGCATGGGCTTTCAACAATCGCTCGCGGTCGGTATCGTCTTCGGTGGCAACGGCCTCCGTATAGGCGGTGAGGGAAACCTTCGAGTCAATGACCACACTTCGGCCTTCCGGGAAACGCACGACGACATCGGGGCGGAAATTCCTGCCGTCATCGTCTTTGGTGTTCTCCTGGATGAAGAACTCCTCATCCTTGCGCAAACCACTGTTTTCAAGAATAGTCTCCAGAACCATCTCGCCCCAGTCGCCCTGCATCTTGCTGTCGCCCTTCAATGCCTTGGTGAGATTGGCGGCATCGGAACCAATCTTTAGGGTTTGCTCCTTGAGGGACGAAACGGCTTGCTGCTGTTGCTGCTGGAAGAGTTTCATTGTGGCATCGAATGATTGTTGCAGTTCTTTCTTGCTTACCTCATTCTGAGTCCTACTCTCATTCACCGTCTTCTTGAAGTCGGCAAACTGCTCCTTGATGGGTTTCAGAAGCTCGTCCATCTGTAGACGGTTGTTCTCTTGCAAGGCCGACTGTTTGGCGGCGAGCTGTTCTGCAGCAGTCTTCTGTTGCTCTGCGACCATGCGCTGCATCTCCTGTTTCAGACTCTCCAGTTTCTGTGCCCACTGTAGATTACTCTCCTCACGCAGTTTCGTGGCGTACATTCGTTCGTTTTCCATCTGTTGTCTTAGGTCGCTGACCTGTTTGGCTTGGTTTTCCTTCAATATCTGGTTTTCCGAAGCCAACACTTGTGTCTTGGCCACCCATTGTGTCTTTTCCTCTTCGGCCGTCTTGGTTGCCAGTAACTTGCCGATGAAAAAGCCTACAGCGAGGGCAATGATGGCGGTAACTGCCGCTGCGATGATGATTGTTGCCATATTTTTTCTAAGTGTTTTGGGGTGTCGTGTTCGTTCGACAGATGCAAAATTACGAATAAACTTCGAAAAACGCTCCTTTTGACGCGTAAAAGTGTACGTTGTTCCAGTGAAAACGAACAAAAAATGCCGCCACTCACCACGAGCAACGACACCCAAAGCCTATGTATAACTTAAAAATCTCTGATGAAATACTTTCCCGTGTCTTTGCACGAGCGTTGCCTTTCGGCAGTATATCTTGTATGAAACAAAATTCGCTAAAAAAAAGAAAGTTATGGGAGCCTCACGGCGACCACTGTTATCCATATTTCAAACTTTCTTTCTACCAATAACTAAAAACCTAAAACTATAAATATTACTACTAACCTAAAACAATCTATTAACCGAATGTCTGATTGGAACCGCTTGTTCCTTTTGACGATGCAAAGGTACGATGGTTTTCTTTGCCAAACAAGTTTTTTGCGGAGATTTGCTGAAAAAATAGCTCATTCTTGATGTAGGTCAAGCGGTGTGTGCGAAAACATCAGCAGTTTAGGCGTTGTTTCTCTGGCTCTCTTCAGCATGATGCGTTCCGGAAAATAACCCTTTTCAGGCAGAAAGTGCGCAAAAATAGCGCGGAAAACACGGAATATCGTATTTTTTTCATAACTTTGCACCTTGAACGATTATCTACTCCAAGATAAATGGCTTGTATACTACATATTGAAACCAGTACGGAGGTGTGTTCGGTGGCCGTGTCGGAAGACAGCCACTGCATCTACCACGAGGAAGACCACAGCGGGCCGAACCACGCCGAGCGGCTTGGCTCGATGGTTGACGAGGCGCTCTCGTTTACCGACAGCCACGCCATTCCGTTTGATGCGGTGGCCGTGAGTTGCGGTCCCGGCAGCTACACGGGGCTGCGCATCGGCGTGTCCATGGCCAAGGGGCTCTGCTACGGGCGTGACTTGAAGCTCATTGCCGTGCCTACCCTTGAACTGCTGGCCGTGCCTGTACTGTTGCGTGAAGGGCTGGAAGACGATGCCCTGCTCTGTCCGATGCTTGACGCGCGGCGCATGGAGGTCTATGCTGCTGTCTACGACCGCAGTCTCAGGGCCGTGCGCCCCGTGGGAGCCGATGTCGTGGAGGCCGACACCTATAAAGAGTGGTTGGATGCCCATCCTGTCTATTTCTTCGGCAACGGTGCCAAGAAATGTATGGACGTTGTCAACCACCCCAATGCCCACTATATCGACGGCATTGAACCGATCGCCCGTTGGATGCAACCGCTGGCGGAACGCCGTCTGCTGGACGGGAAGACCGAGGATGTGGCCTACTTCGTGCCTTTCTACCTAAAGGACTTCGTGGCCCTCAAACCCAAGAAATTACTTTAAAAGACAACCATACAGATGATGGAAATAAAAGGAATTGACTATAATACACAGCGTGAGAAACTCATTATGCCCGAATATGGGCGCGAGGTGCAGCGGATGGTCGAACATGCCTGTTCACTGCCCACGAAGGAGGAGCGCCTGCGCTGTGCAAAGAGCATCGTCCGGCTGATGGCGGCGCGTAATCCGCAGGCTCGGGTCAATGGCAACGACGAACACGCCTACTGGGATCACCTCTACCTGGTCAGCGAAAAGAAGCTCGACATCGACTGGCCCTACGACGTGTCGATGGCGGAGAAATTTCTGGCCAAGCCCGCCCGCGTGGACTATAACAAGGGACAGTTCAAGATGCGCCACTACGGACGACTGCTTGACGAGACCTTCGCGCGACTGAAGAGCATGCCGCCGGGAGAGGAACGCGACGAACTGGCTCGGCAGACCGCCAACCAGATGAAGCGCGACCTCGTCAACTGGGGACACGGTTCGACGGAAGACGCCAAGGTGGCCGACGACTTGGCTCGTCTCACCGACGGTGTGATACAACTCAACCTCAACACGTTCCGGTTTGAGCGAGTCACGGCGGATCCTGCTCCCGTTCCCGTCAAGCGGAACAAGGGAAAAGGCCGTAAATAAGCCATCCGTTTCTCACAAAACTACGACAGGCTCATGGCATCATTCAAGATAGAAGGCGGACATCCGCTCCGTGGCACCATCACGCCGCAAGGGGCGAAAAACGAAGCCCTACAGGTGATATGCGCGTCGCTGCTCACCAGCGACAAGGTCGTCGTGCGCAACGTGCCCGACATCCGCGATGTCAACAACCTCATCCTGCTGCTGAAAGACATCGGCGTGAAGGTGGACAAGATGGCTCCTGGAGAATACTGTTTCCAGGCCGATGCGCTCAACCTTGACTATCTGGGGAGTGCCGAGTTCGTGCGTCAATGTGCGGCACTGCGCGGCAGTGTGCTGATGATAGGGCCACTGCTGGCTCGTATGGGCAAGGCGGTGATTGCCAAACCGGGGGGCGACAAGATAGGGCGGCGACGGCTCGATACGCATTTCCTCGGATTCAAATATTTGGGCGCAACGTTCCGTCAGAATCCAGTGACCAATGTCTATGAAATCTCCGCCAAACGGCTCACCGGCACGTATATGCTACTCGATGAGGCTTCTGTCACGGGAACGGCCAATATCATTATGGCGGCAGTGCTCGCCAAAGGCACGACCACTATCTACAATGCCGCCTGTGAACCCTATATCCAGCAGCTCTGCCACCTGCTCAACCGCATGGGGGCTGCCATCAGCGGCATCGGTTCCAACCTGCTCACCATTGTCGGTACCAATCATCTTCATGGCGCGGAACACCGGTTGTTGCCTGACATGATTGAGGTAGGATCGTTCATCGGGATGGCCACCATGGTGGGCGACGGCATACGCATCAAGGACGTGTCGCTGCGTAACCTCGGCATCATTCCCGACGCTTTCCGGCGGTTGGGCGTCGAAATCCGTGAAGAGGACGACGACCTCTACATCCCTAAGCAGGAACACTATGAGGTGGACTCTTTTATAGACGGCACTATCATGACACTCGCCGATGCGCCTTGGCCAGGACTGACTCCCGACCTGCTCTCGGTGCTCATCGTGGTGGCCACGCAGGCGCGTGGAACGGTGCTCTTCCATCAGAAAATGTTTGAGAGCCGTCTGTTCTTCGTCGACAAACTCATTGATATGGGCGCACAGATTATCCTCTGCGACCCGCACCGTGCCGTAGTAGTGGGACATGACAGGGTCAATACCCTGCGCGCACAGCGTATGTCGAGTCCCGACATTCGTGCGGGCATCGCACTACTCATCGCAGCCTTGAGTGCTAATGGCGTGAGTCAGATTAGCAATATCGAACAGATAGACCGCGGCTATGAACGTATAGAGGCACGGTTGGGGGCACTGGGGGCGCATATCGAACGGGTGTAGCCGTCAGCAGGTCTATATATATACGGTGAAAAGTAAACGGAAAGTGAAATGATACGCAACGAGGAGGTTTACAGGATAGGACGACTGGGCAAGGCGCACGGGGTGAAGGGCGAGGTGACCCTGCAGTTCACCGATGATGTCTTTGACCGTGTTGATGCCGAATACCTCGTTTTGGACGTGGACGGCATTCTCGTTCCGTTCTTTATGGAGGAATACCGCTTCCGTTCCGATAGCATTGCACTGGTGAAATTCTGCGATGTGGACTCCCTACAGCGGGCGTCGGAACTGACGGGCTGCGATGTGTATTTCCCCAGAAAACTGGCGGAAGAGGCGGATGCCGTGCCTTCGCTCTCCATGCTGGTGGGGTTCTCGTTGGTGGATGCCGCTACTGGAACCTCGGTAGGACGTATTGCGTCGGTAGATGATTCAACCAGCAACACCCTCTTTGAACTGGAGGACGGACGGCTCATTCCGGCTTCCGATGATCTGATTCACCATATTGACACTACGGCACGCACCGTCAGAACCATCATCCCGGAGGGATTGTTAGAGATATGAAGAAGAAACAAATAGCCATCCTTGGATCTACTGGCTCTATCGGCACACAGGCGTTGCAGGTCATCGCGGAACATAGTGACCGCTATGAGGTATACTGCCTTACGGCCAACAACCGCGTGGAACAACTCGCTCTGCAGGCGCACCAGTTCCATCCGGCCGCCATCGTCATCGCCAACGAGGCGCGTTACGACGAACTCCGACGGCTGACCAACGACCTGCCCGACGTGAAGGTCTATGCCGGAGCACAGGCCATCAACGAGATTGTGGAGGCCAAACCTATCGATATCGTACTCACGGCTATGGTGGGCTTTGCCGGTCTTGCACCCACTATCCATGCCATCAAAGCGCGCAAGACCATCGCCCTGGCCAACAAGGAAACACTGGTGGTGGCCGGCGAACTCATCGGCAGTCTGGCGACGCAGTATCATGCGCCCATCCTGCCTGTGGACAGCGAACACTCCGCCATCTTCCAGAGTCTCGTCGGTGAGGATGCCAACCCCATCGACAAAATACTGCTGACGGCATCGGGAGGCCCCTTCCGCACCTTCACCGCAGAACAACTGGCGCGGGTGACCAAGGCCGATGCGTTGCGCCATCCCACGTGGGAGATGGGTGCCAAGATTACCATCGACTCGGCCACGATGATGAACAAGGGCTTTGAGGTTATCGAGGCCAAGTGGCTCTTTGGCGTAAAGGCATCGCAGATTGAGGTGTTGGTGCATCCGCAGAGCATCGTTCACTCGGCGGTGCAGTTTGTCGATGGCGCAGTCAAGGCGCAGCTCGGTGTGCCCGATATGCGGTTGCCGATACAGTATGCCTTCTCCTATCCCGAGCGTCTGACGCTCTCCGGCGAGCGGCTCGACCTCTTCAAGGCGCGCAATCTCGAGTTCTTTGAACCGGATTTAGAGAAGTTTCGTTGCCTGGCTTTGGCTTTTGAGGCCATCCGAAAGGGAGGCAACATGCCGTGTATTGTCAATGCGGCCAATGAGGTGGTTAACCGCGGTTTCCTCGAAGACCAGTGTGGCTTTCTGCAGATGGGCGACATCATCGCAGAGACCATGCAGCGCTGTACCTTCGATGCCTCCCCCACCTACGATACGTATGTCGCCACCGATGCCGAGGCACGACGCATCGCCCGTGAACTGATGAAATAAAGAAAACATACAACACACAAAGAAAAACAACGAATGGAAGTCTTTTTTATCAAACTGTTACAACTGTTGATGGCCATCTCGATTCTGGTGCTTCTGCACGAGGGTGGCCACTTCTTCTTTGCAAAGCTGTTCGGCGTGAAGGTAGAGAAATTCTATATGTTCTTCGACTGGAAATTCAGCCTTTTCAAGTTCAAACCCAAGAATAGCGACACGGAATACGGCATAGGATGGATTCCGCTGGGCGGCTACTGCAAGATTGCGGGAATGATTGACGAGAGCTTTGATACGGACCAGATGAAGCAACCTGCACAGCCGTGGGAGTTCCGCAGCAAGCCTGCATGGCAACGATTGCTCATCATGATTGGTGGTGTACTGGTCAATTTCCTGTTGGCCCTGTTCATCTATTCCATGATTTTGTTCTACTGGGGCGACACCTACGTGCCTGTGAAGGACATGACGCAGGGAATGAAGTTCAATACAGAGGCTAAGGCACTTGGCTTCCGCGATGGGGACATTCTCGTAGGAACGGAGAATGGCGCATTCAAGGACTTCAGTGTCGATCTCTACCGTAAGATTTCCAAGGCGCGGACGGTGGAGGTCATCCGTCAGGGCAAGTCCGTAACAGTCAGCCTGCCTGGTGATCTGAATCTCCTTGACATGATGAAGGCGGAACCGTCGTTTGTGCGACCGCTGCTTCCTGCTGTGGCAGACTCTGTCATTCCTGGAATGCCGGCTGCAAACATTGGCATGAAGAAAGGAGACCGAATCCTGGCTGTCAATGGACATGCGGTGGATTCTTACAATGAGGTCGTCGACCAACTGGATCGGCGCGCTGATTTGTTGGCCGATGCCAAGACACCTGCCGACAGCCTGAAGGTGCGCACCATCCCCGTGGTGTTTACCGACGGTGAGAAGGCCGATACGGCAGTGGTGACACTCACCCCGGAGATGTATCTGGGATTCTCCGTGCCGTCCGTGGTTGCACTCTACAAACCCTATACGAGGGAGTACGGATTCTTCGAGAGTTTCCCCGCTGGCATCAAGTATGGCGTCCATGTGCTTGGCTCGTATGTCGACGATTTGAGATACGTGTTCACGGCTGACGGTGCCAAGAGCCTTGGCGGTTTCGGAGCTATCGGTAGTCTCTTCCCCTCGGAGTGGAACTGGTATCTCTTCTGGAAGATGACGGCCTTCCTTTCCATCATGTTAGCCTTTATGAACATCCTGCCCATCCCCATCCTCGATGGTGGCTATGTGCTGTTCCTACTCTATGAAATCATCACCCGACGCAAGCCGTCCGAGAATTTTATGATTCGGGCCAATTACGTGGGACTTGGCCTGCTCATGCTCCTCATGGTTGTGGCCAACCTCAACGATGTGCTACGGTGGCTCGGCATCATGTAGTGGTAAAAGGTATCGCGTAAACTGGAGCTATGCGGGTACTGATAGTCAATACCAGTGAACGGACGGGTGGGGCTGCCGTGGCGGCACACCGACTGATGGAGGCACTCAACGGCAATGGCGTGAAGGCCAAGATGCTGGTGGGTACAAAGGAAAGTGACAGCCTCCATGTGTGCGAGATACCCTGTCGCGGTCGTGTGCGCTGGCATTTCCTGTGGGAACGCCTGTGTGTCTGGATGCATCTGCATCTCCGCCGTCGCCATCTCTTTGAGATAGATATGGCCAATGCGGGGAGCGACATTACCCGATTGCCCGAGTTCTTGGAGGCCGACATCATCCACCTCCACTGGATCAATCAGGGTCTGCTGTCGCTTAGCAGCATCCGACGTATCTTGGAGAGCGGCAAACCCGTGGTGTGGACGATGCATGACATTTGGCCAGCTACGGCCATCTGCCACCTGACGCTCGATTGCGAGCGGTTCAAGACGGCCTGCCAGTACTGCCGTCTGTTGCCGGGTGGAGGTGCTGCCAGCGACCTCTCGGCTACGGTGTGGCGACGCAAGCAACGCCTATTGAATGGACGACGCATCACCTTTGTGGCCTGTAGCCAGTGGCTGGCAGACGAGGCGCGACAGAGCGCACTGCTGAAGGGACAGACCGTCTGCACGGTTCCAAACCCCATCAATACTCACACCTACTGTCCGGGCGACAAGGCCACAGCGCGGAAATGTCTCTCTCTACCGCCCAATGACCGCATCATCCTTTTCGTCGCACAGCGAGCCACTAATCCCAACAAAGGTATGCAATATCTGGTGGAAGCCTGCCGCCTGCTGGCGAAACAGTATCCCGACATGAAGGAACATACCACCGTGGCTGTTCTTGGCGGTCATGCGGAGGAGGTGACGGCACAGTTGCCCTTCCGCGCCCTGTCACTTGGCTACGTCAGTGATGAGCATCGCATCGTCAGCATCTATCAGGCCGCTGACGTGTTCGTACTGCCATCGCTCTCGGAAAACCTGCCCAACACCATTATGGAGGCTATGGCCTGCGGACTGCCCAGTGTCGGTTTTCGGGTCGGGGGAATCCCTGAGGAGATAGACCACCGTCAGAACGGCTATGTGGCCGACTACTGCAGTGCCGACGATTTGGCCGCAGGTATCCGTTGGGCACTTTTTGAAGCGGACTCCGAGATGGTCGGCAGGGCTTGTCTCGACAAGGTTTCCCATTGCTATTCCATGCAACACGTGGCCCGACAGTATATTGAGGTCTATGAGGCGGCCAAGCGTCCGCGCATAGACCGTCGCTCGTAACGATACTTCAAAGCGATGCAACAGCCTATTACCTTCAGCATTATTACCGTCACCTACCAGGCGGCTACGGTACTGCAACGCACCCTCGACAGCGTGGCGCGCCAGACCTTCCGACACATTGAACACCTCATCATTGACGGGGCCTCGAAGGACGATACCGTGACCATTGCCCGTCGCTATGCGGAGGGGAAAGACTATTCCGTGCGTGTTTTCTCTGCCCCGGACAAGGGCATTTACGATGCTATGAATCGGGGTCTGGAGCAAGCCCACGGTGACTATGTGGTGTTTCTCAATGCGGGTGATGTGCTTCACGCCACTCACACCCTACAAGCGGTGCAGGATGCTGTCGCCGGACAGTCGGCGAATGACCGCCCGGCGGTGATATATGGCGACACCGCCATCGTGGACGGTCAAGGGCATTTCCTGCGGATGCGCCGCTTGCGTCCGCCCCGCCACTTGACTTGGCGTTCATTCCGTTGGGGGATGCTGGTGTGTCATCAGTCGTTCTATGTACGTACCGACGTGGCTCGGCAACACCCCTACTGCCTTCAGTATCGTCATTCGGCCGATGTGGACTGGTGCATCCGCGTCATGAAGGAGGCGGAGCAACGTCGTCTCCCAATCATCAATAGTCATGCTGTCCTTTCGGATTTCATGGCAGGCGGCAACACTACACAGCACCACCGTGACTCGCTCCGTGAGCGTTTCGCCGTGATGCGTAGCCACTATGGACTTGCTGTCACGCTATTCTGCCACCTTTGGTTTGTGGTGAGGGCTGTGGTAAAGAAATAAGAGACTTCGTTACGGCTTTTCTATCAGTGCCACGGCATAGGCAGAAATGCCTTCCTCGCGTCCGGTGAAGCCAAGTCGTTCGGTAGTGGTCGCCTTGATGGAGATGTTGTCAGGGTCGGTGCCGATGACCTCGGCCATACATTGTTGCATGGCCGGGATATGCGGATTCATCTTCGGACGCTCGGCACAGATAGTGGCATCGATATTCACCAGACGGTAGCCCTTTGTGGCAATCAGCGCCACTGTCTGACGGAGAATGATTTTGCTATCCATCCCTTCCGTCTCGCTACTGGTATCGGGAAAATGATAGCCGATGTCGCGCATATTGGCAGCACCCAACAGTGCGTCGCAGATGGCATGAATCAGTACGTCGCCATCGCTGTGCCCCAGTAGCCCTTTGGTGTGCTCTATCTTGATGCCACCCATCCAGAGGTCGCGTCCCTCCACCAGTTGGTGGACATCATATCCCATTCCTACTCGTATCATTGTCGTTTGTCTTATGCGTATATAATGAGGTGTGATTCGTCATCTGAACAGGTCTTTGATGCCGTCCATGTCAAAGGCCAGCGTAAAGCGCAGCGTTTGGTCGAGCGGATTGCTCTTGGCCGTGGCAATGACGTAGGCCACATCAAGGGAGAGGGCGTTCGTGCGGAAACCGCCGCCCACGGTGAAATATTTCAGGTTTCCCTTGTTCTCGCTCTGGTGGTGGTAGCCAGCACGCAGCGAGAACTGGTCGTGGTAGACATACTCTGCGCCAATGCTCCACTGTACCTCCTGCAGTTCCTCTTTCAGTCCGCCCGGTGCATCGGAGAAACTCTTGAAAATGCCCGACACTGCGCTCACGTCGTTGTATTCGCTGATGACGCGCTGTTCGTACTCCTCCTTCGTTTCTCCGTCGTTCTGCTTAGGTACGGTAGGCACCAGCAACTTGTTGGCATCGGCGGCAATGGTGAAGCGGTTGTATTCGTCCACGGGCACCATCAGCGAGGCTCCGAGCCGCATATTGGCAGGCAGGAAATGGGGGCGTTCGTCACCGAAATAGGCAATCTTGCTGCCGACGTTGGAGACATTCAGTCCCAGTCCCAGTTGACATTCGCGCTGTCCGATGTCGATATAGTCGGTGTAGTAGCAGGCCAAGTCGGCTGCCACGGCGGAGGCTGGCGAGGCATTCTCGCTGTAGTCGTAGCGCAGGTCGCTGTAAATCCAGCGGATGGCGGCCGCGATGGAGAACCGTTCACTCAGCATAAGGGAGTAGGCCACATCGAGCGACATCTCATAGGGCTTCACGGTCATGGCGTTGTCGTCGGCACCGCTGTAGACCTCGCCCAGCGAGAAATAGCGCAGCGAGCCGGAGATGGCAGAGTAGTCGCCGATGCGGTAGTAGCCCGAGAGGTAGGCCAGGTCGATGTCGCTGACCAGAGGACGTAGCCATGGGGTGTAGTTGAGGGCGATGCCCGAGCGACTGATGCAGAACGGGTATTTGGCTGGATTCCAGTATTGCGAATTGACATCTGGGTCGGTGGCAACACCCACGTCACCCATGCCTGCGGCACGCGCATCAGGCGAGATGGTCTGCGAAATCACGGCATGGTCAATGGGATTAAACAGGTTCTTGGTGTCCTGTGCCCATCCTGTTACCGCTGTTGCTGCCAAAATGACGGAGAGTAGTATGGTGTTCTTTGCTTTCATTGTCCATATAACGTAGCTGTGGCCTATTTATTGCTTAGCACAATCAGTTTCTTGGTCTTCGACACCTGCTGTCCGCCGTCTCCGCTCAGTCGCACGCGGTAGAGATACATTCCCGTGGCGAGGCGTCGGCCGTTGCTGGCAGAGAGGTCCCAGTCGATGGAGATGCATGAGTCGTCGGTCGTTCCGTGCAGACGCTGCTGCCACACCATTCGTCCGGCCAGGTCAAACACCTCAATACTGATGTTGATGTTGCTACCCATACGGTCGTGGGTGATAAGGAATGCCGTTGAGGTGGTGGCGGGATTGTGGGTGCAGTCCACATTGAACACACCGGGAGCCAGTCCGTCCACAACTCTGAAGGTGAGTTCCTGGGTGGTGGCGTTGTTCCGCATATCCCAGGCGCGGAACAGCAGTCGGTGTTCACCTTCTGTCAGCTGGGGGATGCTGAACCTCACTGTGCCACGGGTGTGACTTCCGAAGTCGTAGGTGAAATAGTCATTGAGGTCATAGGTCTTGGAGGTCAGTCCATCAATCACCAAGGTGAGGTTGTGACCCAGACCGTTGCCCGTGGCGTTGATGCCGCTGGTGTCCTCCAGCTCGGCCACGAAATAGGGTGTGGCATTGACGCGTCCGCCATCTACGAATGCATTGCTGTTCAGGTAGCAATGGACGGCAGGGCCTTCGTTGTCGTCAGAGGGATTGTCGCTGTCGCCCAGACAGAACTGGCTACAGTGGCCGTTGGCCGTCAGCGTGCGTTCGGTGTTGACGGCGTAGAGACGCAGAAGTCCTGTGGCGTCGGAATAGCTGATGTCGCGTGGCACGGTGAAGGAGAACGAGAAGCGTCCCTGGCGGATACTGTCGTTGCCCGTAAACAGCACATGGGTGCGGTCGGTATAGACAAAGGCCGTCTTGGCTTGCGAGGCATCATTCTGTCGGCACACCACCGTATCGGCCGCGTCATATACCGTGGCGGTGAGTTGCCCGTAGAATGTAGCGTCAACGGAGGCATCCTCTTGCTGGACGTGTCCGCAGACCTTAACGGTGGTTCCGGCAGCGAGGGCAATGGGATTGTCGGCATCTGCCAGTGACGCGCCGTTGATGCTGTCAATGGTCATTTTCTGGGCGGGTAGTGGCAGTCGCAGGGCGGGGTCGCCCAACAGGGTGAACTGTAGCTTGTTGGCCGTCAGGTCGGCCTTCTCGGCAATCAGCTCGTTCTTGGCGCGGCGCACGGCCTCGCCGATAGCTGTCGACTGGCCGCCGTCTGACGTGTCGAGCAGGTGCCGCATGAAGGTCAGGTTCATCAGTCGGTTGTAGGTCTGGAACACGGTGCGCGTTGTCCCGTAGAAGGCAATGGCTCCCCCGTTGGGATTGAGCAGGGCCGCCTCGCCGATGTTTTCCGTCTGTCCGTCGAAGGGCATGATGTCGCACGAGGCGGTGACCCATAGGGGCAGGTGGTTGGACGTGGCACTGGAGAAGTCCGACAGGTCTACCACCTTTTCGTGGGACAGGGTGGTGGCGGCGCCGTGGCCGGAATAGTTCATGACGAGGGCACCCGTACTCATCAGTTGCTGGATTTGTTGCGTCACGTTAGGATAGCTGTTGCCAGTGGCTGTAGAGGTGCGCTCGTAAGCATCCCAGAGGATGCGTCGTACCTCCATGGAGGGCTGTTGCCGCTCTACCAAACTGGCCACATCATCGGCATCCTTCATGTGCTGGTTGTCGTTGCCGTCGTCGCCCATCATGACGATGAGGTTCTGCCAATAGCCTGCGTCTTGGTTGTTGGCGTAAGCCAGGATTTTGTCCACCACCGCTTGGGCTTGGCTGACGGTGCGCACGGGCAGGCGGCCTACGGCCACATCGCCCTTGTCGCTACCCAGCAGGTCGGCTCCCTCTCCATCGTCCAGCAGGGTGAAATAGTCGTCGCTGACGTAGCAGTCGGTGTGGCTGTAGGAGTTGTCGCTCTCATAGCAGAGCAGGAACTGCTCGGGGCTGTAGCCCTGCCAGGTGGCAGTGCACATGCGGTTGTCCCAAGCACCATCGCCCATCAGTAAGAGGAAACGGGGGTGGTCGGCCTCCGTGGTGGCGCGGTCGTACAGCATTTTAAGGTAGCGGCGGTAGGCATTGACATCTGGCGTGCCGCTACTGAACTCGTTGTAGAGTTGGTCGGCGGCCACGATGCGCACGCGGAGACCGTCGTTGTCCCCGTGCCACTGCGCCAGTCGCTCGGCCTGTTTCTGCATGTTGCGGTCGGCAGGGATCATGATAATCATGTCGGCAGCTCCGTCGCCGTGGAGGTCTTGATTCTCGGTCTCGCCGATGATGTCGGGTTGTGGAAAGGCTGTGAGGGCAAGGTCGGGCTGGGGTGTGGGCGTGGCGTGGTAGAGGGACAAATAGTCCAAGCGTACCACGGCCTGGCTGTTGGCCGGGGTGAGGGTCACGGTGTTGCCGATTGACAGGTTCTCCACGGGGAAGGTGGCTGTGGCGGTGCGCATCTCATCGTAATTGCCGCGTGCCGCTACGGTTACCTGTCCCAGCTGTTGGTTGTTGATGCTGACGGTCACGGTGGTGGCTTGGTCGGCGGAGAGTGTCACGGTCAGGCTTCCCGTGTCGTGGTCTGTGCTGCCCGGTATGGAGTAGCTGTGTGGACTGGCGGCGGTGATGCGTGTGGCATCATAGAGGTTGCGTCCGCCCTGATACCAGGCGTAGTCGTCCACCTCGTACAGCGTGTGGTAGCGGTCGGGCAGTGACTGGTAGTCGGTCAGCAACTGTTCGGCACTGACCGTGAGGGGACTGTCGCCCTCGGTAAGGAAATAACAGCCGTAGTCTGCATACGGGTTGCGGATGCGCTGGTGATGGTCGTCCCAGGCCACGGGACCTGTAGCGAGAAACAGACAACGCCCATCGGTGGTGCGACAGGTCGCCACCTCGCGCAGGTCGTCGGTTGCGGTCAGATAGTCTGCCGTCAACAGCTCGGGCTGGAGCGCGCCGCCGTAGCCATAGACCTTCACACGCGTGGGGTCGGCGAACCCTGCGCTGCGCAAGAGATTGTCGGTCAACTGATAGATGCCGGAAGAGGGTACGCTGACCTTCACCCACCGCCCGCTGGCCAGGACGGAATGGGCGGTATAGCGACTGTCCGCCTGTTGTGCCCGGCAAGGAGTTGATGGCAGCAACAGTATAAGGAGGGTCAGCAGCGTCAGCCTCATTTGTCTTTATTTGCAGTTGAACTCCAGCACCTTGCGGTCTTCAAGCCAGCCTTCCAGATGGTCGTCGATGTGTACAGGGCCGATACCTGCTGGTGTGCCGGTATAGAGCAGGTCGCCGGTCTTGAGGGTGAAATACTGGGAGATATAGGCAATGATGGTGTCAATGCGGTAGACCATATCGGCTGAGCAACCCTCTTGCACCGTCTTGCCGTTGATGTCGAGATGGAAATGCAGGTTTTGAATGTCACGGAAGGTCTCCACATCCACCCATTCGCCGATGGCTGCCGATCCGTCGAAGCCCTTGCAGAGGTCCCACGGCAGTCCCTTCTGTCGTATCTCGCGCTGCAGGTCACGTGCGGTGAAGTCGATGCCCACGGTCACGGCATCGTAATAGCGGTGGGCAAAGCGTTCGGAAATGCCCTTTCCCAGTCGGCAGATGCGCACTACTAACTCCGTCTCGTAGTCCACCTGTTTGCACCAGTCGGGAATGAAAAAGGGCTTGTGGTCTTTCAGCAGTGCCGAGTCGGCCTTGGTGAAAATTACGGGTTGCTCGGGTTTGTAGGCCTTCCCGTCCAGTTCGGCTGTGTGCTGGAGGTAGTTCATGCCTACTGCGAATATCTTCATTGTTTCGATGTTTTACGGTTCTTCAGTCGGCTTCCAATTGGCGAATGGCATCTATGCTTTGGCCCGTCATTTTGGCAATCTCTTCCAAGGGTGTCCCCGTGGCCAATAGTCTCCTGATCATTTTTCCCATCATAGACTCCTGCTCAGCAATCTTTCCGTTCTGCTCAGCAATCTTTCCGTTCTGCTCGGCAATCTTTCCGTTCTGCTCGGCAATCTTTCCGTTCTGCTCGGCAATCTTTTCGTTCTGCTCGGCAATCTTTCCGTTCTGCTCGGCAATTTTACCATCTTGCTCCTTGATTCTCTTGTCGCGCATCATGATTTCCGTGTCGCGATTCTCGATGGCAGAGAAGAACTCGTCCTCCACGTTCATGTGCTGGCGCATCTCCGAACTGGAGGCTGCCGCCGTCAGTCGGTGGAGGATGTAGAGCATGTCGCTGTCATTCGCATATTCTGCCTCGTCGATGTTCAGCACCTGATGGTTCTTGCCGTCCAGAGCCGACTGGTCGAACACACTTAGTACCTTCTCCAACCGGTTGTTCACTTGTCCGCGCAGCAGCGGTATCTGGACGATAATGCTGTCGTGGATGAGACTCTCCACGAACGGGTCTGGCATTCCCTTGCTCACCTCACGCCCCTCGTAGTCGTATGCCTTGTGGTGGACATAGAGCACGGGCTCCTCGATGTCGCCGACGCGGTGTCCCAACAGATAGACCGAGACCATCGGGATGCCATAGCCTTTTTGGTTGCCCTCCTTCTGCATGTTCTCCGGGTTGGAGTATTGCGACCCGAGATACTGCCGGAAGCGGAGCGTCTCTGTCTCCAGCCACGTCTTCTGCAGCTCGATGAGCACCAGGTGGATGCTGCCGTCGGCCTCTCTTACCTGTGCGCCGAAATCAATGCGGAACATTGAGACGTTGTCTCGGCTACCGTTGGTATACTCGTTGCGGCGCGTCTGCACCTCCACCACTTCTTTCCTCAGCAGTGCGGAGAGTAGCGTGCGGGCAATGCGCTCGTCTTCCATCAGATACTTGAACACGGAGTCGTAAATCGGGTTTGCAACAGATACTATCATAGTTTTCTTCCAATTTTTCGACAAAGTTACTTTTTTCCGCTTAAACCACCAAACCTTTCTTCGTTTTTCTCGCTGCGGGGCGGTTTTGGGGTTACCACGAGCACACCATGTCAGTGCTGTCCTATCCGGTTATCCCTTCAAGAGCAGACGCAATTTTTATTTGTTTTTCATAGGACACTGCTTAAATAATGGTTAAATAATCTTAAATAATAGGTTTCGTACTATGAATCCTGTCGGATGACCGTAGAAAAGTAGTACCTTTGCAGTCCGATTATTGGGGAGAGACTTAGAATCCCCGTGAATCGTGTGTAAATAGCGGTGCCTTTGGCCGGGCAAAGCGGTTTGTGAATCACGGTTCAGCACAAGACGTTAGACTGCTGCAGGGAGTTAGACCCCTGTTGTGGTGTTTGTCTGTGCATAAGAGAGCAATAAAAGAAAAAGTTTTTTAGTAGTAAAATTAAAAAGTAAAATGAACACTTTGAGTTACAAGACTATTTCCGCCAACAAGGAAACAGCTAAGAAGGAGTGGGTGGTCATCGATGCCACAGACCAGGTGGTCGGCCGTCTCGCCTCCAAGGTAGCCAAGCTCATCCGCGGAAAGTACAAGCCCAACTTCACTCCTCACGTGGACTGCGGCGACAACGTTATCATCATCAATGCTGCCAAGGTGGTTTTCACCGGCAAGAAAGAAACCGACAAGGTTTACACTCGCTACACGGGCTATCCTGGTGGTCAGCGCTTCACCTCCCCCGCCATGTTGCGCAAGCAGCCCTACGGCGTAGAGCGCATTCTGAAGCACGCCGTGAAGGGTATGCTCCCCAAAGGTCCGCTCGGACGTAGCCTGCTCAACAACCTCTACATCTACAACGGCACAGAGCACAAGCACGAGGCACAGCAGCCCAAAGCAATTGATATTAACCAGTATAAATAAAAGATAGAAGATGGAAATGATTAATGCAATCGGTCGCCGTAAGAGTTCCGTAGCCCGCGTATATCTGAGCGAAGGAACAGGTAAGATCACGATCAATAAGAAAGATCTCAGTGTATATTTCCCCACCGCTATCCTGCAGTACGTGGTTAAGCAGCCGCTGAACCTGCTCGACGTGGCTGAGAAATACGACATCAAGGCTAACCTCGACGGTGGTGGTTTCACTGGCCAGAGCCAGGCACTCCGTCTCGCCATCGCCCGTGCCCTTGTCAAGGTGAACGCTGAAGACAAGAAGACCCTCAAGATGCAAGGCTTCCTCACCCGCGACTCCCGTGAGGTTGAGCGTAAGAAGCCCGGTCAGCCCAAGGCCCGTCGCCGCTTCCAGTTCAGTAAGCGTTAATGGCAGCCGGACACGTTTAGCATCTAAACCGGCAGGACTCTGCAACTGGATTACCTGCCTGTTGGTTCTAATCCCAAGAATTAAAAAGAAAGTAAACAACAAATTAAAAGCATCAAGAACATGTCAAGAACAAATTTTGATACACTGCTCCAGGCTGGATGCCACTTCGGCCACCTGAAGCGCAAATGGAATCCCGCTATGGCTCAGTACATCTACACCGAGCGCAACGGCATTCATATCATTGACCTCCACAAGACCGTAGCCAAGATTGACGAGGCTGCAGACGCACTGAAGCAGATTGCCAAGAGCGGCAAGAAAATCCTGTTCGTCGCTACTAAAAAACAAACGAAGGAAATCATCGCCGAGAAAGCATCGGGCGTGAATATGCCTTACGTGATTGAGCGCTGGCCGGGCGGTATGTTGACCAACTTCCCGACCATCCGCAAGGCCGTAAAGAAAATGACGAACATCGATAAGCTCATGCAGGACGGAACCTACAGCAACCTCTCCAAGCGCGAGCTGCTGCAGATTTCCCGCCAGCGCGCCAAGCTGGAGAAGAACCTCGGTTCTATCGCAGACCTGACGCGTCTGCCTTCTGCCCTCTTCGTCGTTGACGTGCTGAAGGAGCAGATTGCCGTTCGCGAGGCCAACCGTCTCGGCATCCCCGTGTTCGGTATCGTGGACACCAACTCCAACCCCAACAACATTGACTTCGTGATTCCCGCCAACGATGATGCCAAGGACAGCGTAGAGGTCATCCTCAACGCCTGCTGTGCAGCCATCAGCGAAGGCATGGAGGAGCGTAAGGTGGAGAAGGCCGACGAGAAAGCTGCCGAGGCACAGGCTGAGGCCGATGCCGAAGAAGCACAGGCCAAGCGCGGTGCACGCAGAAGCCGCAAGGCTGCTGACGCTCCCAAGGCTGAGGCTCCCGTTGCAGAGGCTCCCAAGGCTGAAGAGGCTCCCGTTGCCGAGGCTACCGAGGAGACAGCTCCTGCCGCCGAGTAATTTCAAGGTTTAATCATCAACTCTAAAAAAGCAAAAGATTATGGCTATTTCTATTGAAGATATCAAGAAGCTCCGCACCATGACGGGTGCTGGTCTGGCTGACGTGAAGAAGGCACTGACCGAGGCCGACGGCGATTTCGAGAAGGCTAAGGAACTGCTCCGCGAGCGCGGCCTGGCCATCGCAGCCAAGCGCAGCGACCGCGAGACCTCCAACGGTTGCGTGCTCACCAAGGTGGTAGACGGCTTTGCCGCTACCATCGCCTTGAAGTGTGAAACCGACTTCGTGGCCAATGGCGCTGACTTCATCGCCCTCACCCAGAGCATCCTCGACGCTGCTGTGGCTGCCAAGGCCAAGAGCCTCGACGACGTGAAGGAGCTGACCCTCGCTGACGGACAGAAGATCCAGGACGCTGTGACCCAGCGCTCTGGCATCACCGGCGAGAAGATGGAACTGGACGGCTACAATGTGCTCGAAGGCGAGAACATCGAAGTGTACGACCACATGGGCAAGCACACGCTGGCCACGATGGTACAGACCAACAAGCCCGCTGCCGAGATTGGACACAAGCTCGCCATGCAGGTGGCTGCCATGAAGCCCGTGGCTCTTGACGCTTCCAAGGTGGCTCAGGAAGTGCTCGACGAGGAGTACAAGACTGCCGTTGAGAAGACCAAGCTGGAGCAGGTGGAGAAGTATGTGGAGAGCGTGCTGAAGAAAGCCGGCATCAACCCCGCCCACGTGGATTCTGAAGACCACATCGAGAGCAACGTGAAGAAAGGTTGGCTCACCGAGGAGCAGGCCAAGGAAGCCCGCGAAATCAAGGAGAAGGCTGCTGCCGAGAAGGCTGCTACGCTCAACCAGAACATGATTGACAACATCGCCAAGGGTCGCGTGCAGAAGTTCCTCAAGGAGAACTGCCTCGTAGACCAGGAGTTCCAGTTCGGCGACGGCGACAAGGCTTCTGTTTCACAGTGGCTCGCCAAGCAGGACAAAGATCTCAAGATTGTTGACTTCAAGCGCTTCACCCTCTCTGCCGAGTAATCGCAGTCGGTAAAGCAAAGGATAAAGAACGGGGAGCATCCGCAAGGGTGCTCCCCGTTTTTTCGGATTGTTTCCTGACCTGTCGGTAAAGTCGCTTGCTGCTATGATTGCGACGGCAAAGCAAGGTCAGTCCGTCTTCCCCTTCGCTTCCTGTTGGAAGAACTGCACCATTGCGCTGAAGGTCGAGTCGTTGAAGGTGACGGAACCATGTTCACCGCCGGGCACGGAGATGAAACGCTCCAGGCGTCCGTTCTCCTTCAGCACCTTGGCGAAGCGTTCGCTTTGGCAGTGGGGCACCACGCTGTCTGAATCACCGTGGATGACAAGGAAACGCGGGCCTTCCGGTGTGACGTAGCTGTAAGGACTGCACAGTGTCACCATGTCGGGCAGATCGGCTGGTGCACCTCCCAACAAGGCAGCCTCTGGCGAGTGGGCATCCTTCACCGTCTCACACCGCTCCATCGTCGCCATGTCCACAGGACCGAACCAGTCCACCACCGCGTCCACCTGACTGGAAGCGTCGAGGCAGTTGCCCACCGTGCCTTCCACATCCATGGTTGTGTTGCCCACGGTACGGGTTTTCATGCCGTTGGACACACCGGCAAACGACGAGAGGTGACCGCCCGAGGAGAAGCCGGTGATGCCGATAAACGAGGTGTCAAGGTGATATTCGGTAGCATGGGCGCGGATGTAGCGGATGGCCGCCTTCACATCGTGTGCCTGTGCAGGGAATTTCGCGTCGCCGCTACTGCGATGGTTGATGCTGACCACCGCGAAACCGGCATCCACCAAGGGCTTCCCGATGGACAGGTAGGCCATGGCCTTCATGTTGTTGGCAAACCAGGCACTGCCGTAGATGATGACCACCACCTTGTAGCGGTCGAGTCCCGTCTGGGGCAGATAGATGTCGAGGCGGTGAGCCTCCAGACTGTCGCCGGCATAGTTCACGTCCTTATACTGCGGATTCGTTTCCGGCATTTTGAATCCACCGGGTGCGCCCTGTGGCTGTGCCGTCATCAGAACGGCACAGCAGAGCATCAGTGATAATAAAGCAATTCTTTTCATGATCCATCAATTATCATTTGTCATTTCTTGAAAAGCAGTGGAGCCATCGTGTGGAGGGCACGCCGCCAAGTCAGGAACTCATGGGCGGTGTTCTCCGAAACGTGTCCTACGGCATTGTAGCCGGCCTCCTTCAGACGCGCGGTAGAAGCCTTGACGGCATCGGGACGCTCCTTGCCACCACAGCTCTGGAAGATGAGCTTCACGTCGCTCTTGCCTTCCAGGTCGGCAGGCTCATACTGTCCACCGCTGAGCAGTCCCCAGTAGGCAAACACCTCCGGGCGGCGCAGGGTGATCAGCTTCGTCTCGAATCCGCCCATCGACAGTCCCGCCATGGCGCGATTGTTGCGGTCGGCCTTCGTCAGGAAGTTGGCGTCAATATAGGGAATGAGCTCGTCTACCAACACGGTTTCAAACTCCTTGGCCGTAAACTCGTTGATATGTCCGAAGCGCACGTCGTTGGTCATGCCATAGGTCATCACGATGATGAACGGCTTGCACTTTCCTTCTGCAATCAGATTGTCCATAATCAGGTTGACATGTCCCTGCCTGCTCCATGCCGTCTCGTCCTCGCCCCATCCGTGTTGCAGGTAGAGCACGGGGAAGCGCTCCTTTTTGTTCTTGCCGTATGTCGGTGGTGTGTAGACAAAGGCGCGGCGCACCGTGCCGGTGCTCTTCGAGGGGAACAGCACCTGCTGTACATTACCGTGGGCCACATCCATACGGTTCTGATAGAACGCCTGGTCGTGTGCAGGAATCTCTATGCCGCTTTCCCAACGGCACGAGCCATAGTAGTTGTTGGCACCCGGGTCGTTGACCACCGCACCGTCAATGGTCAGATGGTAGTAGTGGAAGCCTTCGTCCATCGGCCCTTCAGTCGTTCCGGTCCACACGCCGTCCTTATCTTTGTGTAGCACCGTACCACCGCGTCCGCCCAGTCCGAGGCTGACGATGACCGACTTGGCATCGGGAGCCACGATGCGGAAGCGGGCGTAACCCTCTGAGTTCACCATAGGATACTGCTGTCCAGGCTGGTTCTTCGGGTTGGGCACAAAGTCTTCCTTCGGCTGATACTGGTCGAGGGCAGCGTTGAAGTTCTTCACGGCAGCGTATGCCTTCTTGGGCTTGTAGTTCTCGTCGAAAAGCAAGGGGTGGTTGGCCACGCCGAGCCACGAGTCGCGGTCGGAGAGATTCCAAAACGTCACATTGTCTATCACGTCCTTGTGCTTGCGGAAGACGCGGAACATCCGTGCGTATTGGTCTTCCTGCAACGTGGCCATATAGGACGGCACACCCGTAGACTGGCCGCGCGAGAACTGCAGTTGTCCACCCATCTCGGTATTCATACGAATGTCAAATTCGGTGATGTGGATATGCTTCACCAACTGCGAATACTTGGTCAGTGCGGCATCGACGTCCTGTTCTGACGGACCGTAGATGTTGTAGTGCCCCTGCATGCCAATACCCGTGATAGGCACTCCGGCATCCTGCATCTTCTTCACCATATTATATATACGCTCGCACTTCTTCGGGTCGGCGGCATTGTAGTCGTTGTAGAACAGCAGAGCATTGGGGTCGGCCTCGTGGGCAAACTCAAACGCCTTGGCAATGAACTCGTCGCCGCAGAGCTTGAACAGGCGGCTCTGGCGGTAGGGCGACGGCTTCTCGCCCGGCCGCATCGGCATCCGGTCGTTGTCGGCTATGGCCTCGTTCACCACGTCCCAAGCATAGACAATGTCCTTGTAGCGGTTCACCACGGTGTGGATGTGTTCGCGCAGACGCTGGTAGAACACCTCCTTCTTCACTTCCTTACCTTTCTTGTCGGTAAACATCCAGTCCGAGAACTGCGCGTGCCAGGCCAGACAGTGTCCGCGGAGCTTGATGCCGTTCTGCCGGCAGAAATTGGCAATGCTGTCTGCCGCGCCCCAGTTCCATACGCCCTCTTGAGGATGTACCGACACCGGCTTCATGTCGTTCTCGGCGGTGATACTGTTGAACTCGCGTTTGATGAGTTCCATCTGTTCGGGCTGTGCAACATTGTGTTTGTTGACCGCCACGCCAATTGTGAAATAGTCTTTGTAGGCATCTTTCAGCCCCTGTGCCTGTACGGTTGTCACGCCCATGGCGAGCAGCGCAACCCATAGCATTTTCTTTGTTGTCTTCATTGTTTTGTTGTTTTAGGATAACGCTGCAAAGTTACGACGAAAAACGCAGAATGTGTTCACGAAATGTAACACATACTTTGCACTCCGGCTCAAACCGTATTTCTTTTCTTCTCAGAGCGTCATATCGGATGTCAGGAGGAAGTCCACCAACTGCACGCCGTTATACGTCAGCAGGTAAACCGACAACATGGCCAGCAGGACACGCAGCACCGTTCGCCGCCGTCCCTGCAACCGCCCCAGTAGCGCCGCAGTGGCAAAGGGCACGACGAAGAGCCAATGGGGAGCCATGATAAAAATCTCGTTGATGCCAAATCCCAACACCAGATGAATGCCCATGTCGAACGCGAACCAAGACAGAGCCAACCACAGCACCCGATTGCGGCGACCCATCCACAGGCCGACCAGGAACAGCAATACGACGACTGCCTCCACCCCGTAACTAACAGCCCAGTCGTAACGCACGAAGACGGGGCGGAACACGAGCGTATCGCCCAGGAAATACTGCTGATGGAACTGGATGGCCTCGCCAAACAGGTTTTCGTAGAGGGTCTCGATACGTGGTGTGGTGGTGTCTGTCCAACTGAGGAAGCCCACCTTCTTCATCGGTTTGCCCGTCTTGGCGGCCTGACGCGCCAACGCCCTGTTGCGCTGTTGTTGTTTTTGCTCCATTTTCTGCCGTTCCCCGTCCGACAGCGCAGCCATGAAACGCTGCCGTTGCTCGGCCTCCTGTTGCTTCTTGACAGCCCGCGCCTGTTCCTTCGGCCATACGAAGGTGCGGTATTCCCAGCGGGAAAAGCCCCATATCAGCGACACGGGCAGTAGGACTCCCAGCACCAGGTGTCGCCAACGGAAGAATCCCCGATCGTTGACCAGCAGGGCCGAAAGCAACGTCTTGATGCCATTGCTCAGCGTCACCCCGGCGGTAACGAAGAACAGCAGTGCCGTCTGCCACCACGCCAGTCGGCGGCCTGCCTTCATGCAGCGTCCCGAGACGTAGAGGGTAAGCAACAGCAGGAACATCGAGATGGTGAAGTGGTCGGGCACGATGACCGACAGCAGGATGTAGGCCATGGAGAAATAGTAGACCGACAACAGCGTGGCATCAGACACCGGGAGGTGGAAAAACTCCCGCAGGATGCGGAAGGTGAACAGATAGGAATAGAGCGAGGCCAGCACGACGGGCAGGGCGACGACATACTGCACGCAGTTGACCCCCGTCAGGGCACTCAGTCCGCTGTTGATCAGGTAGAGGGGCCAGATGAAGAAGGCCAGCAAGGGATGGCGGTACACATTATATACCGTGTCCCAGACGGTCACGCCCAGATAGGTCAGCGGGTCGTAGCCCGAGAGGTGGAACTCGCGCAGGAACACCTTCCAGTAGGGGCCGAAGCCCTCCTGCATGAAGAGCGGCGACAGCCGGGCAATGAACAGACCGTTGAGCACGACAATCAGTAGCAGTGCCACGAGGGCGTGCCAACGTTCCTCCTCACGGATCGCAAAAATCTCCTTGAATATCCTTTTCATACCTGTATTCGTTAACATTTACGTCTATTCATACCAAAAGGCCGTCGAGACCGGGGGTTGGTGCATCCAGTCGACAATCAGTCCTAAGTTGTGGCACAGCAGATACACCGTCAGCGACAGCACCGTGAGGCGCAGCACCGCCAACCGCCATCCCCGACACTGCAGGAACAGAAACGACAGGGCGACGGGCACCACATACAGCCAATGGGCCGCCATGATATACACCTCGTTGATGGCGAAGCCCAGGCCGAGGTGCATCACGGCATCGGGGACGATGCCCAGCAGACACATCCACAACAGCCGGTGGCCGCGCCCTGCCCAGATGCCTGCCACAAACAACAGCAGCAACAGCAGCGAGACCGCATAACGCCACGGCGACTGGTATTTCAGCAGCACAGGCCGGTAGCTCGTCAGCACGTCATCCAGCACATACCGTTCGTGGAGCTGGATAGACTCGCCCCATACGTTCTCCGTCAGGGAGTCCCATCGGGAGGTGGAGACATCGGTCCATCGGAGCAGTCCGCCCTGTCCCAATGCCTTGCCCTTGTGGATGACCCACGGCGCATGCTTGTAGCGCTGGTGGTCTCGCCGTGCCTTCGCCAACACCTCCGCTCGGTGTTCCTCAAAATAGCGTTGCTGCGCCTGTTGTTTCGGATAGACGTAGACGCGCTCCTCCAGCAGACCGATGCCCAGCATCAGCACGGACGGGACAACCACCGCAAAGAGGAAGAAACGCCACTGGAAGAAGCGGCGGCCGCGGCACACCCATTCGGCGGCCAAGACCTTGAGACCATTGGTCAGCGTCACGCCTGCCGTCAGTACGAAGAGCACTACTGTCTGCCACGCCTTCAACACGCGACCCGCCTTTGCCGCCCGTCCGATGAGGTAGAGCGACAGCAGGATGAGGCAGAGCGAGAGACTGAAATGGTCGGGCACGAAGCACGTGACTTGGATGTAGGCAAAGCTGAAGAACAACAGGGTCAAGAGGGCGGCATCCTCCGCTGCCGTGCCCACGATGCGCCGCAGGATGCGGTAGAGTAGCAGGGCTGACAACAGACCGCACCCCCAGCTCATCAGTGCCGAGATGTACAGTGCGGCATTGATGCCGAAGATCGACATCACTGCGCCGTTGACGGAGGCTGGCAGTGCCATGAGATAAGGCAACAACGGGTGGCGCAGCACGTCGTAGCGCATGCTCCACTCGGTCAGTATCGCGTAGCTGTTAGGGTCGAAGCCCGACACATGGAAGAGGTACGACAGTTGCCGGGCATAGTCGTCGCTCATGACGGAAAAGACGGCATCGTACTTCGCCACCATCAGCGCGTTGAGCACCAACAGCAGCAGTGCCACCACACCCATGAGCATGCGCTCCACGTTTCTCTCCTTCATCGGCGGAACGGTTTATAGTGAGCCTCATCGGCAAAGGCCAGCATCTCGCGGTCGCCCCGACTGTCGCCGTAGGCCGTCAGCCGGTATTGGCCACGGTTGGGGAAACACTCCAGCAGGCGGCGCACCTTCTCCTGGCCATAGCAGTTGGGGGTCAGGAAGCGTCCGGTCAGTCTGCCGTCCCGCACTTCCACTTGCGTGCCCAATACGCACACACCAGGGAAGAACGGTTGCACCCAGTTGTCGATCGAAGCACTGACGATGACCACCTGCCGACCTGCCTGACTGTCCTGTTCCAGCGATGCGACACCCTGCGGGCGTAATATCTGCCGATGCGTCGCGGCATAGCGGCGGCAAAGCTCGTCGAACTGTCGGATGTCCATACCTCGGAAGAAATAAGAGAACACCTGCTGCTTCGCCTTATAGTTCGGGTAGCAGTGCAACTTCATCAACACCAGCAGGGGCAGATGGCGCAGGAAGCCACACAGCATCGCCCGTGATCCGCACGCATAACGGATGAAGTCCAACAGCGAGTCGCTCTTGGTCAGCGTCCCGTCGAAATCATAGACCACCACTTCGTTCACCGCCATACCGTCAGTCGTTTTACAAGTTGATGGAGCAGCCACGCCAAAGGAATGGTCAGGGCAATGGTCAACAAGGCCGTGGGCCAATAGCCCAAACGATACGGTGCAATCCACGCCATGACAAAATGGTTGTGGATAAGGTAAGCCTCCAGACTCAGTCCACCGAAGAACGCGCAGAAGCGGTTGACGCGCTGCGGCATGCGTCGGAACACCCTGTTGAGCAGCAGCACGGTGGCCAGCGTCAAGGGAATGTAAATCATGCGCTCCACGAAGAGCGGAAAACGACCGTGCGACACCTGCTCCAGATAGATGCACGAGGCAAAACAGGCCACAAACGTAATCAATACCAACCACACGGCAGCACCGTCGATGCGCACCTCGCGGTGCACCGCCTCGCCGAGGTTGATGCCGAGGAAGAAGATGGGTACGCGACTCCAGAATATCTCGATGTGTCCCACGGTCTGGTGTACGGGGGCGATCCACTGCACCATGATGCACCACAGCACCATCAGCACCACCGACCAGCGGTAGACGGGATGCTTTGTGATGAGCCGCATATAGGGCGGTGCCCAGAGGTAGAGCATCATGATGGCGGAAATATACCAAAAGGTCAGTTCGTCGTGCAGCCAGAAGTTCCAGTTGACGGTGATGTTGCCTATCAGGTCGATGACGCTCCCCGTCTGCGGATTGAAGCGCGGAATATAGTACAGCGAGGATATGATGAGCCACGCCGGTAGGATGCGGAGCAGGCGACGGTGGTAGAAATGACGGGTGGAAGGTTGCTTGACCCATGAGAACCACAGTCCAACCCCGCTGAGGAACAGAAACATATCGACACCGATGTTGCCGCACCGGCGCAGACCGAAGAAGGCATCGGATCGCGGCAGTCCCACATGGAACAGGATGATGAAGAGCATGGCGGCTCCCATCAGTTCGCCGCGGAAACGGCTGATATTCGCCAGTTCGATGTCTTTGACCTGCATGTTATTCGGGATTTTTCGGTTGTGGGATGCGGGTTATCAGTTGCTTCACGGCCCACGCCGCACCAATGCAGACGACAACATACAGCACCAGTCCGTCGTAAATCTCGCCGCGCCATGCCACGGTGATGAAGAGCTTGCGGATGATGGGGTGCGCCACAAACAGGGCGGCGGAGATGCCGCCCAGCCACACCAGCAGACGGTTTACGGCTACTGGCATGCTCTTGACGAAGGCCACACTGCCCACCACGGCCACTACTGGCACCCATAGCCACGTCTGGAACGACTGGCTCATGACGAAAAACAACGCCATCGCCACCAGTAGGATGGCCGTCCACGTGCCCCGTCCCCACAGCGGCAGCACCTTGCGCCACCGTTCGTAGCGTGCCCAGAGGATGCCCAGTCCGAAGGGGACCATACCGCCCACAAAGTTGTAGCGCAGGCGGTTGAGCGTCTCGCCCTCAGGGGCGCAGAGGGCCTGAAGCAACCAGCAGATTGTCATCAAGGCTACCGTCCATCCGTAGTGGCGGCGATAGAGCAGCAGGCGATAGACGATATACAGCTCCATCATCAGTCCGAAGAACCAATAGATGCCTGGCCAGATGATTTTGTCGGGAGTGGGTAGTACGTTGATGTACAGGAGCAACTGCGCCACCACGTTGTCCCAGTGGAAATGGAAGCGTCCCGGTGTGACGGCATCCGCCATGAGGAAAAGCGTGAAGCCCACGATGAGCATACGCAGGAGTTTGAGGTAGTGGTAGCGGACAAAGGACAGACGGCGCGTCCATGCGTCGGGGCGCGCGTCGCCGCGCTCATATTTCATCACCAGTCCGAAACCGCTGAGAAAGAGGAATACGGGCACGCCGTAATGGCCGAAGTACGACAGCAGGTGGACTGGCAACAGACCGTCCGGATGCTCCAGCACCTGCATAAGGCGAAGGTTGTTGGAGGCCGAGAACAGGTACTCGTTCTCCTTGACTATCGAACCGATGAAGTGGCAGTAGTTATGCAGCACGATGGCGATGATCGCCAGTCCGCGCAGCGCTGCACATTCGGAACGCGACAGTAGCGTAGGGGTGGTCTTCATCGGCGCGGGGTCTTGTCGAGTTTGTTGTAGTCGGTCGTCATCTTCAACAGCCTCGGTCGTTTCGTGTTGTAGTCCGCATGGAGCAGGTCGTATTCCTTGCGGTAGTAGCTGGAATGGATGCCGCCCAAAAAGAGCAGGGTGTGGGGCAGTGCGTCGGTCATGAAGGGACGGTGGCGGTAGGCTCGTATGGCACTCCATCCGCTGGGGTGCGTCTTACGGTACTCGTCGGAAGCCCAGATCCAGAAGGGGATCTCGAACTCCTCGCGCGCCAGACGGTAGTTGATTTCGGCGGAGTGTATCCGGCCATAGAAGGGTGTCTTGTCGTTGAAGCACTCCTCGCCATGATCCGGCACGTAGATGACGACGGCATTCTCTTTTTCAAAGCGGCGGATGATCTGGTCCACCACCGAGTCGTTGTAGAGCACGGCGTTGTCGTAGTCGGCATTGACTTGTTGTAACTGGGGCGAGAGGTCGGTGCGCTGGTAGTCAGCGGGTTTGAACTTGCGCCGCGTCTTCATCGGGAAGCGTGCACGGTAGTCTACGTGCTGCCCCATGAGGTGGAAGATGGTCAACTGATGGGGATGGCGTTGCTGAGCCACCATGCGGTCGTAGTCCTCCAGCAGTCCCTCGTCGTAGCGGTGCAGCTGGCTGTTACGCTCGTCGAAGAGGGTGCGGCTCAGCGTGGGGTTGTTGAGGAAGAAGCCCCCACTGAAGTCGTAGACGGCCTCGCCCGACTTGGGCAGGAACTGGTTGGTGAGGAATGTCACGTGGTAGCCGGCCTTGCGGAACAGCTCGGGGAAGAGGGGACTGTCGCACCACTCGCCCTCGTCGCTGATGGTATGGAGCGAGAACAGGTGTTTGAAGACGAAGCTGGTCAGGTTCCATGGTGCCACCACGTCGGTGAAGACCGCGAGGGTGCTGTCCTGCATGTGCTGCATCTGCCGTGGGGTGGTGGGACGATGGTAGCCGTAGAGCTGAGAGCGGTGCTTGTTGTAGCTCTCGCCGATGATGAGGACGATCTGCGGGCTACGGAAGTCGCAGTCCTCCACGCTGGCCTTCTCGGAGGTGGCCACGAGGCGGTCAATCTGCTGGGCGGCCAGACGGTTGGCGTAGAGGCTGAACACCATGCGGTAGATGGGCAGATAGAGGTTGACACGGCTTTTCTGGGTCAGTTCATGCTCCACCTCACCGATATTGTGCTTGCCCATCAGCCGCACGGTGGCGATTTTATTGTCCAGACAGCGCGTGCCGCAGTAGACAAAGAGGGCAAATACCCCGATGCCGGCCAGCGCGCTGAGTGTCCATGCCACGGGAGGAGCTAGTCGCGGTCCTGTCGTTCTGCGGTGGCGGTGGCTACAGGCCACCACGGTCCACGCCACGTGTAGCACGGCTAAGAGCAGCACGATGCCCGTCTTGGAGGTGATGATGTCCCAACCGAGATAGGCGCGGACAAACTCGCCGGCTTCGCGCCCGTTGGTTTCGAAGAAGAGCATCAGCATGGTGGGAGTCAGCGTGGACTCGAAATGGACGTAGCAGAACAGGTCGATGAAGGCTACGGCATAGAGCACAATGGCCATTACGATACGCACCACGCGGCGCACCTTGCGCGGAATGACGGCCAGTACGATACACAGCAGATAGAGGTCGAAGAACAGCTCTACGGCAGACAGCTCATAGGGCACGGCACCGCGCAGGTGCAGGCGTACCTCGGTCTGCGTGCAGTAGTAGCCCAGTGCATACATAAAGACAAAGAAGGATGCGTTGTACTGGATCGGTCGCCAGAGCATGCTGAGTAGTCGTAACAGTTTCTCCATGATGATATTCTTGTTTCTTTCTGTTTTTCGTTTTGACGGATCATCGGTAGAGGCGTTCCACGTCGCCGATGATGCTGTCGGGCACCATGCCGCAGATGCTCTCTCCCTGTCGGACGCGCTGTCGGACGGCGGTGCTGGACACATCGAGGAGTGGGGCCTCAATGACGGTCAGTGCCTTGTCGTCCTCTTCAGGAACGATGGCCACCGTACTGCCGGGGCGCGGATAGACCGTCACGGGATATTTCCGCCGGATGTCGTCGGCACAGTGCCAGCGGTTGAAGCATTCCCAGTTGTCGCCCCCGATGATGAGCGAGAACGCGTGGTCGGGGAAGTCGCGGGACAGGGCTTCCAGCAGCGTCCACGTGTAGGAAGGCCGCGGCAGGTGCATCTCGTAGTCACTGACGCGAATGTGGGAGTGTCCTGTAAGGACTTTCTCTGCCAAGGCCAGTCGCTGCCGGTCGTCCAGCAGTTCGTCCTGCTGTTTCAACGGATTTTGTGGCGACACCATCAACCACACCTCGTCCAGCCGTGTCTGGCGGAGCACTGCTTCGGCCAGTGCCACGTGTCCGCAGTGGATGGGGTTGAACGACCCTCCGAAGATGCCGACGTGCTTCATCCGATGAAGGCTTTGAGCAGCTGGAGTGCCTCCTGCTGAGCCGTTTCGAGGTTGTCGTTGACCACGACGTGGTCAAACTGCGGGGCGAAGGTCAACTCGTATTCCGCCTTGTCCAGTCGCTGTTGGATGGCCTCGGCGGTGTCGGTGGCGCGCCCCTCAAGGCGGCGGCGCAACTCGTCGACCGACGGTGGTTGTATGAAGAGGCTCATGGCCTCATCGCCATAGTGTTTCTTGATGTTGATGCCGCCCTTCACGTCGACGTCGAACACGACGTTCTGTCCGGCCTCGCGCTGGCGTTCCACCTGAGCCTTTAGCGTTCCGTAGAAGCGGTCGGCATACACCTCCTCGTACTCCAGGAACTCGCCGTTGGCAATCTTCTGGCGGAACTCGTCAGGCTGGAGGAAGAAGTAGTCCACTCCGTTCTGCTCCGTGCCGCGCGGCGGACGACTGGTGCAGGACACGGAGAAGTAGAGTTGCAACTCCGGGTGCTGCTCCATCAGCCAGCGCACGATGGTAGACTTGCCACTGCCGGAGGGCGCTGAGATGATGATGAGTTTTCCTTTCATGAGCGTTTACAGGGCGTTGAGCACCTGCTCCTTGATTTGTTCCAGTTCGTCCTTCATCTTCACCACGATGTTCTGCATCTCGGCCTGATTGCTCTTGGACCCCGTGGTATTGATCTCGCGTCCCATTTCCTGGGCGATGAAGCCGAGCTTCTTGCCCTGTCCGGCCTGGTCGGCCATGGTCTCGCGGAAGTATTTCAGGTGGTTGGCGAGGCGTTGCTTCTCCTCGCTGATGTCGAGTTTCTCAATGTAGTAGATAAGCTCCTGTTCCAGCCGGTTCTTGTCGTATTCCACATCGGGAATCTGTTTCAACCCCTCCGTGATGCGGTTGCGGATCTTCTCTACCCGACTTTTCTCATAGGGCTCAATGCTCTGGAGCAGGGCTTCGATGTTGTCTATCTTCTCGGCAAACTTCTTCTCAAGGGCGGCACCCTCCTGCTTGCGGAAGTCCACCAAACGGTCGATGGCCTCTTCCACGGCCTGTTGCCCTGCGGCCCATTCCTCGTCGTCCAGCGTCTCCGTCTCGTTCTTGGCCAGCACATCGGGCATACGAGTCAGCGTCTGCAACCAGTCCACCTGTCCTCCGATGCCGTTGGCCTCGGCGAAGCCGCGCAACTGGTCGTAGTAGCCCTGCATCAGTGCCGTGTTGACGGTAGCGGCTTCGGCTGTCGCGTCCTTCTCCACCCACAGGCTCATCTCCACCTTGCCGCGCAGCAAGTGTTGGGCAATGAGCTGGCGTATCTCCATCTCCTTCTCGCGATAGGGTGGGGCGATACGCGTGGTGAGGTCAAGCTGCTTGGAGTTGAGCGACTTGATTTCTACATTGATTTTCTTTCCTTTATAGGCCACAACTGCCTTGCCGTAGCCCGTCATTGACTGTATCATGCTGTTATTCTCGTTTTACTTTCGTCGTCTGGAACTTCTTCAGCCCCGTCTGCCGTTTTTGTCCCTTTCTTCCGTGAAGTTGTGAAGTTGCAAAGATAGCCTTTTCCGCTGAATTGACCAAAGATTTTTCTAATTATTTGTCCTCGGACGGAATTTTATGGCTTGGTTTTATGGCTTGGTTTTATGGCTTGGTCAGTTGCGGGTGCTAACGTTCAGCGTTGCAAGGGCTGAGTGACTGCGTTACGGGATCTAAATGACCGTGTTACGACAGCCAAGTGACTGCGTTAGCGGTGACAGATGACAACTTGGCAAGCACTTTCTATAATTATTAATTCTTAATTATTAATTTTTAATTA
>CAVBXH010000020.1:0-32851 GCA_963599475.1 Acutalibacteraceae bacterium
ACTGCGATCAAGACCTCCATCCAAAACTGGATGGACCCTTTGACTGCGATCAATGGCTATTTTCCGAAATGTATGTTCCCTCTTTTGGGCATTTACTTGTTGGCTCAACTGCGTTTCTTGCTCTTCATGTATTCCGTGGGGAGCATGCCGAAGGTCTTGGAGAAGCATTTGGAGAAGTAGCTGCTGTTGGAGAACCCCACCGTGTACATGACCTCCGACACGCTGAACTTACCCTCCCGCAGCATCTGTGATGCCTTTTGCATGCGGAGCTCGCGGATGTACTCCACGGGGGTCTTGCCCGTCAGGGCCTTCAACTTGCGGTACAGCTGCTTGCTGCCGATACCCATGGTCTCCTGCAGGGTGGTCACGTTGAAGTCGGAGTCAATCATGTGGGTTTCTATCGTTTCGGTAATCTCCTTCAGCAGGCGCTGGTCTGCCTCGCTGAGTGCCGTCCCGTCCACCTCCACGTGATCTGGCGTGATGCCGAGACAGCGGTTGGCCAACTCCGTGATTTCGTCGAACGAGCCGTGACGCACCGCCGCCTTCAGGTCTTCGGAAAGGCGGTTGAAGAAACTCATACGCGCATCCACCTGTTCCAGTATCTCCGCCTTCTGCCGACGCTCATCCGCCAAACGGCTGCGTACCAGACAGAACTTGAAGACGCCCCATGCCAGTGCAACGGCCAACAGCAGGTAAACCAGCTTAGCCCAAACGGAGAGATACCACGGCGGCAGGATGGTGACCTCCAGCGCATAGACCTCGTTGCCGATGCCTCCCTCACCGTCCACGGCGTGTACGGCCAGCCGATAGTCGCCGGGAGGCAGTCCGTTGTAGACGATGTCCAGGTGACCTTGGTTCAGATAGTGCCAGTCGTGGTCGCTCCCTTCGAGCCGATAGGCATAGACCGCAGACGGTCGACCGGAGAACGGGAGGTCAGTCAGTTGCAGCGTGAAGTTGTTTTCGTCACTCTTCAATACCAGTTCCTGCAGATTTCGGGGAGCTGTTTTTATGGAACGGGTCTCCTGTCCGTCGGCAGTCCCTTGCCATGGTGTGCCGTTCACGAGGATGTCCGTCGGCATCAGTAGGGTCTCTGCTCCCGCCTGCACCGACACATCGTCGCGGAGGCTCACGTAGCCGTCGTTTCCACCCATGACCACTTCATGTTGCGCCTTTGACCAGAAGATGGCCAAGGGGGCTACAGGAGAGGGAATCCTAAAGCGGAAGCTCTTGCCCGACAGGTCAATGACGCAACACTCCATACCCGTCACGACCCACGTCTTTCCTGCCACGTCACACATGGTGACGGTCTTTCCGCCCACGTTCCATGTCTTGCTATCGGCTGTCGGTTGCTTTCCCCGTTTGTCGCGGAAGAAGCATTTCACCTGTCCGTTGCCGCCCACCCAAACGTTGCCTTTGGCATCGGTCATCAGGTAGTTGACCGCACTGTTGTACTCCATACGGGTGACCTCCAGCGTCTTGGGGTTGATGCAGTCCAGACCGTTGAATGTCGAAGCCCAGACCATACCCTGGCCGTCCATGGCCAACTGTCCGACGTGCAGTCCCGAGAGGGCGCGGTGGCCTTGGTCGGAGAAGTGGACATCGGCCACGACGGACACGGTCGACGTGGCGGTCGTTGCCGTCTGCCGTGCGATGTCGGCCAGCAACCGCTTCTTGTCCACCACGAAGACGCCACCCATATACGAGGCCATCCACATCCGTCCCTGCCGGTCTTCTAACACGTCGTAGGCCCAGGCGGTGGAATAGGTGTCCGTGGTGTCGCGGACGATGAAGTTGCGCATCTGCTGTGTGGTGCGGTCCAGCAGGTTGATGCCATGGTCTGTGCAGACCCATACGTCGCCGTCGCCGTCTTCGTAGATTTTGCGCACACGATTGTGGCTCAGCGGATATTGCACATTGTTCTGCCTGTACCATGCCTTGCCCTGCCGGATGAGTCCGTTGGTGCCGCCGAGCCACCATGTGCCGTCGCGGGTCTGGCACAGCTCATGCAGGCAGTTGCCCTCTCCCGACCGGGTCACCTTGTCGAGGGCAGTGTAGCGGTAATAGGTATGGGTGGAGAGGCGCGACAATCCGTTGTCCGTGCCAATCCACACGTTCTGCCATTGGTCCACGAAGCAAGACCATACGATGTTGTTCGGGATGGTCGAGGCATCACGCGAGTCGTGGACGTCATGCGTGACAGACTGGTCCAGCGCCATGCTGTACAGTCCGTTGTCCGTGCCGATGTAGAGTGTGCCGTTGGTCTCTTCCGCCAGACACTTGATAGAATTGCCGTCCAGAGCCGGTATCTTTGTGAAGGTCTTCAGGTGTACGTCGGCACGGTACAATGCCCCTTCCGTGCCAATCCAGTAGCAGCGGCGCACAGCATCGTAGGCCAAGGCATTGACCAGCGGCTGTGCCCCTTCGCGCAGGAGGATGGGCGTCTTGTCGCGCCCTTGGTTCGTCAGTCGAAACAGGCCGGAGATGGTGCCCATAAGCAGCCCTTCCGGGGTGTGTAATAGGGCGTACACCTCACTGCCGTAGTTGCTGTGCGCCTGCTGGGTGTCCACGACGCGCTGTTCCGTGGCGGAACGGGCGGACTGCCCTGCAGCATCCCGCCCGGAAGGCACAGGCTGATAGGAATAGGTGTTGAGGTCGAAGGCCAACAGTCCGTTTCCCGTGGCCATATAAAGCGTGTGGCCTTTCAGTCCCAGCGCATTGACGCGGCTGTTGCTGGCGGTGCGGTCGGCATAGTGTCGGTGACTATGGTAGCCGTCGTAGCTGTAGAGCCCGTTCTCCGTGCCGAGCCACATCATGCCCTGCTCATCCTGAAGAATGGCACACACAGTCTGTGCACCGTCCAGTGACGTGTTGACAAACCGTTGTGCGTGGAGGACACAGCACGACAGTAGCAGGAAAAGAAGTACGCCAATATGTTTTCGGTTCTGTTTCACAACTGCAAAAATACATATTATAAAACATTTCCGCAAACATATTGGCGAGAAAAAACCTAAATCGACTTCAAAACAATCTTTTTAACCAAGTTTCTGTTCGTATCTTTCACGGTGAGGGTGATGTCGCCCGGCTGTTGCTTGCTCTGCACGATGACCACCAGTTGACCGGAGAAGAGCTTCATCTGCGGTCGGGTGAACGGTTCGAGCGAGGTGGCATCGCCGTTGCACGCCGCCTTGAAGTGGCCGACTCCCGTCACCTCGAAGGTCAGTTCGTCGTCGGCCAGCGGACACATAGTGCCGTCCTTGTCCAACAGACTCACGGTGATGAAGGCGAGGTCGTTGCCGTCGGCCTTCAGAGTCGCGTTTTCCACCGTGCAGTGTAGCTGGGCAGGCTCACCAGCCGTGCGCCGCACGTCCTCACCCACCTTGTCACCATACTGGTTGTAGGTGACCACGCGGATCTCTCCCGGCTCGTACCTCACGTCGTTCCAGCGCAGGCGGTAGCGGTCGAGCCGCGAGGACTTGTCTTTGCGCACCCGTCCCTGGCTCTTGCCGTTGACGAACAGCTCACCCTCCACGCCGTCGGTGTAGCAATACACCGGGGTCACCTCACCCTCGCGTCCCTGCCAGTTCCAGTGGGGCAGCAGGTGGGTGGTGTGTTCCCGTTCGTTCCAGCGTGCACGATACATATAGTAGCGGTCCTTGGGCAGTCCTGCCAGGTCGCAGATGCCGAAATAGCTGCTGCGCGACGGCCAGTAGGTATCGTAGGGAGACGGCTCGCCCAGGTAGTCATAGCCCGTCCAGACAAACTCGCCGATGACCCAGCTGTAGTCGTCTTGCATCTTCCAGTCATCGTCGGGCAGGTTGCTCCAAGAGCAGTACTCCGTGTCGTAGCTGCTACACTGACCATCCGGATAGGGGTTGTTGTCCTTGTGGCGCACCTGTACGGGAAACTTATACACGCCGCGTGAGCTGACCGTGGATGCCGTTTCCGATCCGAGCAGGAAGCCCTGTGGCAGTTGTTCGATGTTCTTGTAGTACTTGTGTACGCGGTAGTTGAAGCCCGGCACGTCCATGGTCTGGGCGAAGCCGCTCTTCAGTGCAGCCTCTGCGCGATCCATGCCCTGCGTAACAGGGCGCGTCGGGTCGAGGCGGTGGCAGAGATCCTGCAGGTGCTGGGCGATCTGCTGACCCTCCTTGCTCCACTGCTCGGGAATCTCGTTGCCGATGCTCCACATGACGATGCTCGGGTGGTTGCGGTGGTTGAGCACGAGGTTGGTGATGTCCTTGTCGCTCCACTCCTGGAAGAACTGCGCATAGCCGTTCTTGCACTTGGGGTAAATCCACATGTCGAAGCTCTCCGCCATCACCATCATGCCGAGCGAGTCGCACAGCTCCATCTGCATGGTACTCGGCATGTTGTGGGCGGTGCGGATGGCATCGCATCCCATCTCCTTCATCCTCTTGATTTGTCGGATGAGTGCCGCCTTGTTCTCTGCCGCACCGAGCGGACCGAGGTCGTGGTGGAGACAGACCCCCTTGATCTTGCGGCTGACGCCGTTGAGTTGGAAGCCCTGCTCCTTCGACACGGCGACGGTGCGGATGCCGACGTGCGTTGACGTGCGGTCTATGCGCTTTTTGTCGTCATACAACTCCGTCACAAGGGTGTAGAGATAGGGCGACTCGGGTGACCACAGGTGCGCCTTTCCCACTTTGAAACTGTAGGCGGCATTGCCTTGTTCATCGAAACCGCCACACTCGTAACCTCCGACACGCTCTCCGTCGGCGTCATACAACTTCACGACGACACTGTGCCCCTTGTCGTAGTCGGCAAGACGTGTGTTGACGGTCACGAAAGCCGTGCCGTCGGCTATGGAATCCGTGCGAAACCAGCTGCCCCAGGTGTCGATAGCGGCGTATCGGGGCGTGGTTATCAGTTTCACGGGACGGAACAATCCGCCACCGGGATACCAGCGTGAGGATTCCTCGCGGTTGTTGAGGCTCACCGCTATGGTGTTCTTTCCCCGTTTCAGAAAGGGCTTGACATTGATGCGGAAGGCATTGTAGCCGTAAGCCCACTTTCCAGCCAGTTGTCCGTTGATATAGACATGTGGCTCTGCCATGGCACCGTCGAAACAGAGCACAGCCGTTCCCGGAATGCGCTGGAGGTGGAGCGTGGTGCGGTAGAATCCCCTTCCTGGCCATGGCAGTGCCCCGGATCGTCCCGACTTCTCCGTCTTCTCCTTCTCGCCGTTCTGCTCAATGGCCACGGTCTGCAGGTCCCACTTCTTGTCGAAAGGACCGCCGATGGCCCAGTCGTGGGGTATGGTCACTGCCTCGTAGTTGACGCTGTCGCGCGAGAACTGCCATGTCTTTAGGTCGATGACCTGCCGTGTCTGTGCTGTAGCCGTCACAGCCGATGTCGAGAGTGCCAGCGCCAGCACGACTCCTGTCATTCTTTGTGTTATTCCCATTGCGGTTTCTTTCGTTGTGTTCATTTGAAGGCATCCAGTGCTGCTGTGGGCTTGCCGTCATTGTCGAAAGCCCCCTTGTCGTAGCTGTTCCAGGCGTTGTAGCTCTCTGGCTCCCAGTAGAACACGCCCTCGCAGGCGGCAATGGCCTTGCAGCCCTCCACCGCCTTCTTCAGAAAGGCTGCAGCATGATCCGAGTTCCATACCATACCAATCTCTGCGACAATGACATCGCAGCTGTACTTGGCGGAGAGCGTCTGGATGTTGCTGAGGCAGTCGTCGGTCACCTGTTCCCACGTCTGGTCGGTAATCCAGTCGGGGTAGAGCGACATGCCAATGACATCCCACTTGCCGCCGTTCTTCTTCAGTCCGTCAAACATCCACGTGTACTGGCTGAGCTTGTTGCCCTTGTCCAGATGGACGATGACCTTGGCGTCGGGATAGACGGCCTTCACCGCATCATAGCCTGCATTGACATAGGCAGCGAAGTTGGCCATGTTCTTGGAGGCGCGTCCCGTCACCGCCAGCGCGTCCTCACCGTCGGCGTCGTTCCACAGCATGCCGTCGGTGGTCTCGTTGCCCACCTGCACCCATTCCACGTCCACGCCACGCGTCTTCAACGCGGTCAGCACGTCCGTGGTGTGTGCGGCAATGGCCTGCTTCATCTCGTCGAACCCGTAGTCCTGCCAAGCGGCAGGCACCTTCTGGTTGGCCGGGTCGGCCCACGTGTCGGAGTAGTGGAAGTCGATCATCAAGCGCATACCCAACTGCTGGGCGCGCCAGGCCTTAGCCACCACGTCGTCCTTGCCGCACCAGCCGCCGTCTGGGCTTACCCAGACGCGGAGGCGGATGGCGTTCATGCCGAGGTCGCGGAGCAGCGACATACACTCGGTGGACTTGCCGTTGGCGTTGTAGAACTTGACACCGTTGGCTTCCATTTCCGTGAGCCAGCTGACGTCAGCGCCCTTGGCAAAACCACTCATGTCGTAGGTTTTCTCCTGTTCCGGAGTGGCTGTGTCGTTGCTGCTGCAACTGGTTCCCGTCAGGGAGCACAGGAGGGCAGCAGCCACCAGTGAGACTTTGATATAGAAATTCTTCATCGTTCTTTTAAATTTTGCTATGTATGGTTGTTTTATTCATATTTCCACGTCATCGTGTTGAGGTCGACGGTGACGGTGAACTCCGTCTCGCCGTTGGCATCGTCCTGGAACCAGAGATTCCACGACGTGTCGGAAGAAAGGTAGAAGAGTCTGCCGTCTACAGGCTCGCATCCGTACCATGTCTGCTTGTCGTCCTTGCTTTCCCCGACGTAGATGAAGTAGAAGTTCTCCCAGGCCGATGGCTTGTACTTACAGGTATAGATGCCGTCGCTCACCTTTTCCATCACGGCAAGCAGCGTGCTACCGTCCTTGGTGAACATGCAGAGCGTGTTCTTGGCCTCCGCTTCCGGTGTGGTCTTGTCGCCTTCCTCGATGGTGTAGGTCAACTGGCTGTTGTCGCCCACCATGACCGTCACGGTGTAGATGCCGGCTGCGGCGATGTTCACACTGCCAGCCGTCGAGGCATCCGTCATCTGGCCGTCGGCTAAGGTGTAGTTCATGGTCTTGGCCACTGCCGCGTCGTCATTGGTGTCCGTCGACTTGTTATACTCGGCACCTGTGGCGACGATGGAAATCGGCGTGTTGTCCACCAACGTTGCGATGACTCCCACCCAAGCGCGGTTCGGTGCGTCGTAGCTCATGGCAATGCCGCCCACCGTCATGCCCGTGATGGCTGTGGCCTTCCACTCCTTGGCCTTGGTGTCCACCATGGTGTAGTAGATGGCGGCCACGCCCGGGAACCAGCAGTTCCAGGCACTCGTAGTGTTGTCGATGACAAACGTTCCGTCGGTCGAGGAGTTGCCCCACATCGTGCCATCGTTCTCCTGTGCCCAGAAGTTCAGCCAGCCCGAAGCGTTCATATAGCCCGTGTAGATGCCGTTCTCCTCGGGCGAATAGAGCGTGGCCAGTGTCTTGTTCTTGTCACCGTTCAGGATGGCCAGCGTGTTCATGTGGATGGTGAACGGCGTGACATTCACCTGGCACACGTTGCTGTAGGCCGCATCGAGGTTGGCACCCATCTGGCTCTTGATGCGGAAATAGAGCGGTGCGTGCTGGTCGGCTGCCATGCCGAGGTCCTTGGCGAGGGAATTGAGGTCAGCACCCGTGAAGGCCTTGGACCGTTCCGTGACCGAATATTCCTTGACGGTGGCGAAGTCTGTGGAGGCGGCCGCCTGCAGGGTGGTGGTCAGCACGCCGTTGCCGGCTGGCTTCGTGTCGTCGCTGGAGAGCAGGGTGGGGTTCTGCCAGGCCATGGCCAGCACGATGTCCGCACTGTTGTCCACGGACAGCGTCACGTCGGAGGCCGACGCCATCAGCTCAGAAGCCTTGAAGCCGTCCAGATAAATCTTGTCGCCGCTCTCGTTGCAGCTGACCAGTGCGGCCACTGTTGCGAGGAGCATCATGAGATTCATGCATATCTTTTTCATAGTTTCTTCCTATTAATAGTTGTCGTTGTGAAGGTTGGGGTTCGCAGTCAGTTCCGTGTTTGGAATAGGGTAGTAGTTGTACTTGCTGTCCACGGCCTGTCCGCCGGAGATGCCACCCTTCCACTGCCAAATGTACTTGCTGGTGGTAAACTGTCCGAAGCGGATGAGGTCGGTGCGGCGGTAGCCTTCGTGGTACAGCTCGCGGGCGCGCTCGTCGAGGATGAACTGGAGGAAGGCCTCGTCACTGTCGAAGTTGCTGGCCCAGACGTCCGTTGTCCCGGCGCGCTCGCGCAGGAGGTTCAGCCAAAAGATGGCGCCCTGCTTGCGCGAGGCGATGACGTTGGGGTCGCTGGCATCGGATCCGCCGTTCCACGGGTCCCAGTCGCCCTGCGTGCGTGCCACACACTCGGCATACATCAGGTAGACATCGGCCAGACGGAAGAGCGGATAGTCCGTCTCCACGCCGGCATCGGAGGTGTTGGAGGCCTTTTCGCCGTCGTCCGTCAAGTTGCTCCATTTCTCGGAGAGGTAGCCCGTTGTGTCGTCCGTCATACTGATCACGTCCTTGCTCTGTCCAGTGGTGAAGAAGGTGCAACGCTTGTCGCCGCTACCGTCGATGTCGCTCTCGGTGAACTTGTCCACGAACTCCGGGCGGAGGCGGAACTCGCTCCAGCCCTGCTCCACGCCGAAGTCTTCGGCAGACTGGTTTTCGTTGGACAGACTGATCTGTCCGCAGACCAGATAGGTGGAAGCGCCCCAGCTGACGGTGTGCTCCGCCGAGACAGGCAGGGCGAAGATAATCTCGTTGGTACGCTTGTCGTTGTCGGCATTGAAGAGCTTGCTGTAGTCGCTCTCCAGCGTGTAGCCCATGTTCATCACCTGTTCGCAGGCGGCCTTACACTCGGCATACTTGGCCACGCCCGTCAGCACCTCACTGTTGAGGTAGAGCTTGGCCAGCAGCGTGTAGGCTGCGCCCTGCGAGGCTTGGCCGTAGGGACACGAGGCGGCAGGAAGCAGGTCGCTGACGCACTCCTTCAGCTCGCTCTCGATGTAGTCGAAGGTCTGCTGTGGCTCGTAGCGCGGCGGCGTATAGCTGCCCACGGGGTCGTTCTCCGTCACCATGGGAATGTAGCGGTAGAGGTCGAGGGCGTGGTAGTAGAACAGGGCACGCAGGAAGCGCGCCTCGGCCTTGTATTCCGTCATCTTCGTAGCCTCAGTGCCCGTGAACGCCGCACTGTTGGCATTGCGCAGGAACTCGTTGCAGAGCGCGATGTTGTAGTAGATGCGGTAGTACATGTCCGACACCCAGGCGTCGTTGGCATCCCAAGAGAGGTAGGTCAGTCCCGTGGTCTGCTCGCCCGTCAGCCAGGTGGAGGCCACCTCGTCGGTGCCGCACTCCTGCATGTTCCAGAACATACGCATATAGTCGAAGCCGTTGCCCTTGTTCAGCACCGACTCCATGTCCTTGTTGTCGCCGCCCTTGCCTTGACCGCTGGTCACCATGGCGGCATAGATTTTCCCGAGCACGGCCTCGTAGTTGGCCAGTGTGGTGTAGACATCCTTCGAGGTGGTCTCCGACTGGGGGTATTGGTCGAGGTCGGAGACGCAGCCTGTCGTGCCGGTCAGTACGGCTGTTCCCAGTACCACACCATATAATATCTTCTGTAGTTTCATTGTTGTTGTCTGTTTTTAGGGTTAGAATTCAAATCCGAGGCTCATGGAGTAGGTGCGCGGACGCGGATAGAACGAGTTATCCATGCCGTTGGGCACTTCGGGGTCTGTGCCGGAGTAGCCGGTGATGGTGAAGACGTTCTGCACCATGGCCGAGACAGTGAGCGAGGCCCACTTGCAGATTTTCCCCACGTTGTAGCTGAGGCTCAGGTTGTCGAGCTTCAGGAACGAGGCGTTCTCCACGTAGTAGTCGGAGAGGTACTGGCGGGTCTTGAAGCCCGTCTTGAGGAAGCTGGCATTGAGGTTGTTGAGCTGCGAGTTGTTGTAGCTCACAGTCTCAAAGGCGCCGGTGCTCATGCCCATGCCGTTGTACACGTAGTTGTCGATATTGGCACGGAAGCTCATGCCGAGTGTCAGCTGCTTGTAGCGGAGCGACGTGGTCAGTCCCATGATGTATTTGGGTGCCGGCGAGTGGTAGCGGTAGAGGTCGCTGTCGTTGATCTCGCCGTCGCCGTTGAGGTCGGCGTATGCGCCCTCGATGGGCTTGCCCGTCTCCTTGTCGTAGAGCTGGTGGTAGACGTAGAACATATAGGGTTCGTAGCCTTCGGAGAGCACTTGGAACTGGTAGGCGTCAATCGACGGCCCCACCTTCACGTTGGTCTGCGAGCCACCCTCCACGAGTGAGAGGTTCTTCACCTTCATCTTCTGCCAGGTGAAGTTGTAGCTCAGGTTCCATTCCCAGTCCTTGGTCTGGATGGGTGTGGCGTTCAGCGTCACCTCGACACCCTTGCTGTCCACGTTGCCCACATTGGTGAGGATGGTCTTGGAGAAGTTCGTTCCTGCGGCCGTCGGCACGGAGGCCAGCAGGTCTTTCGTCTTGCGGGTGTAGAAGTCCACGCTACCGCCGAAGCGTCCGTCCAGGAAACCGAAGTCCATGCCGAAGTTCCACGAGGTGGTAGTCTCCCATTTCAGGTCTTCCACGTAGGCTTCCGGTCGGTAGGTCGTGATGTACTGTCCGTTGATGAGTGCCTCTGCGCCCGTCACGCTGGAGGTGTAGACAGGCAGGTAGTTGTAGTTGCCGATGCCGTCCTGCTGTCCTGTCACACCGTAGCTGGCGCGTAGCTTGAGGTTGGAGATCGCCTGCTGGTCTTTCAGCCAAGGCTCTTGCGTCAGGGTCCATCCCAAGGCCACAGAGGGGAACGTGCCCCAGCGGTTGTCCTTGGAGAAGCGTGACGAGGCGTCGCGGCGGACGGTGGCGGTGAGCAGATAGCGGCCGTCAAACGAGTAGTTGACGCGTCCGTAGTATGACAGCAGCACGTGGCGGTAGTCCGACATCTTCACGGTGGACAGCGTCGTGCCCTGTGCACTCTTCGTCAGATAGGAGGGCGTGCTACTCTTCCAGTACTGGTAGTCATAGCCGGCGGTCACGTCGACGTTGCTCTTGATGTCCTCAAAGTATTTGGCGTAATTGGCATAGAGCGTGAGCAAGCGGTTCTCGTTCTTCTGCGGCCCGTACTGATAGTCGTAGCCAGCAAGGCTCTCGTCCTTGTTGTAGGCCTGTGCCGCATAGGTGGGCACGTAGATGGTGCCGTCGCCCTTGGCATAGTCGGCACCGACGGTGGCGTGGAGTTTGAGGTCGGGCAGGAAGTGCACCTTATAGTCTACGTCCATCGAACCGATGAAGCGGCGCACGGTGCTCTCGGAGCTGTACAGGTCGACCAGTCCGCGGGGGTTGCGCACACCGGCGTTCACGGGGTAGCCGTCGGCATCGAGTGCCTCGTTGTAGCCGCCGTAGTTGCTGTTGCCGGAATAGACGGGGATGGTGGGGTTGAACGTGGCGGCAGCCCATACGGCACTACCGTTGTTGAACGAGTTGTTGTTGAGGGTTCCCTTGAGGTTGACGGTCAGCTTCAGATGGTCCTCGAAGAAGCTGGGGGTCAGCACGACGTTGCCTGTCCAGCGCTCCACGTTGTCCTTGCGCACGAGTCCGCTCTGGTTGTAGTAGCCCACGGAGGCGCGGAACGGCAACCACTGGCCGATGCTGCCGCTCAGGCTGAGGTTGTTGTCCGTGCCGAAGGCGGTGCGGTACACCTCGTCGTTCCAGTCGGTGTGGGCGGTGCCGAGCAGCGACTTCTGGTTGTCGGTGCCGTAAGTGTTGATGGTGCTCACGAAGTCATCGTAGCTGAGCATATCCACCATCTGGGCGCGGGTCTGCACGCTGTTGGTCGTGCTGAAATTGATTTTCAGTCCGCCCTGCTGTCCCTTCTTGGTGGTGATGATGATGACACCGTTGGAGGCGCGCGAACCGTAGATGGCGGTGGAGGAAGCATCCTTCAGTACCGTCATACTCTCGATGTCGGCGGGGTTGATCAGGCTGAGGAAGTTGCTACTGTTGCCAGAGATGCCGCCCTGCTCTAAGGGCACGCCGTCGAGCACGATCAGTGGGTCGTTGCTGGCGTTGAGCGACGCACCACCGCGCACACGGATGGTGCTTCCGGCAGAGGCGGATCCGCTGTTCGACATGATCTGCACGCCGGACACCTTACCGTTGATGAGTTGTTCGGGCGAGGCGATGAGACCCTTGTTGAAGTCCTTGGCCTTGACGGTGGCCACGGAACCGGTCAGGTCGCTCTTGCGCGCTGTGCCGTAGCCGATGACCACGACGTCGGCGAGCGTCTGGCTCTCCGGTTCGAGCTTCACGGTCATTGGGTCGGCCACGTCCATCACCTTGTCTATATATCCGATGTAGGATACCTTGACCTTTTTTGTCGCAGCGGTCACTTGCAGCGTAAAATGGCCGTCCAGGTCGGTCACGGTACCGCCCTGCATGCCTTCCGCAGTCACTGTCGCACCGATGAGCGGTTCACCGTTCTGTGCGTCTGTCACTTCGCCCCGGACGGTGCGTGTCTGCGCAGCCAGTTGCAGGCATCCTGCCAGCCACAACACCACGAGGAGGAAATGTCTCCTTGTCTTGCTTGAGATTTTGTCCATTTGTCAGTTGGTTTTATTTAGGTTATATGGTTTGCCGTTAGGTTTTCGGCTGCAAATATATCCATTGGCAGGGGAACGGCAAGACAGATATCAGACAAAAATAAAAACAAAACAGACAGGGGACTGCATTTTTCGGCATATTGTCTGTTTTGTAGCCTGTTTTTGACCAAAATGTTTTGCTGGGCAGCGCGTCTATCGCTTGCGTATCAAGGTGAGTCCGTCGCGGATGGGGAGGATGACCTTCTCCACGCGGGTGTCCTGGCGCAGCAGGTCGTTGAAGGCGATGATGCCGTGCGTCTGCTGGTCTTTCCCGTAGGCTGGGTCCACGACGTGGCCGTCCCACAGCGTGTTGTCGGCCAGGATGAAGCCGCCGGGGCGCAACACGGAGAGTGCCATCTCGTAGGTCTCGCAGTAGGTGCGCTTGTCACCGTCGAGGAAGACGAGGTCGAACAGAATGCCCAGACGGGGTGCTTCGGCAATGGCATCGCCGATGAGGAACGTGATGCGGTCGGCCCACGGCGACTGCTCGATCCACGGCCGGGTGAAGTCTTCCTGCTCGTCGTTGATTTCGAAGGTGTAGAGGTGCGCGCCCTCCTCCAGCCCTTCGGCCATCGACAGGGCACTGTATCCGCTGAACGTCCCCACCTCCAGTACGTGCTGTGGGCGGATCATCTGCACCAGCATCTTCAGCAGCCGTCCCTGCAGGTGGCCCGAGGCCATGCGGCCGTGGAGCAGCCGGATGTTGGTGGCGCGCCACAGGCGGTAGAGGTAGTCGGGCTCGGGGTCGCAGTGTGCCAGAAGGTAGTCGTCGAGGGTCATCCGTGCAATGCTTCAATGGCGAGCCGGTAGGAGTCGAGGCCGAAGCCGCAAATCACGCCCCGGCAGGCCGGTGAGAGGAAGGAATGGTGGCGGAACGCCTCGCGCTGGTGTACATTGGAGATGTGCACCTCGATGACGGGACTCTTCAGCGCACGGATGCAGTCGTGCAGGGCCACGGAGGTGTGGGTGTAGGCGCCGGCGTTGAGCACGATGCCGTCGACGGAGAAGCCGTCCTGCTGCATGCGGTTGATGAGTTCTCCCTCCACATTGCTCTGATAGTAGTCCAGCTCCACGTCGGGGTAGCGTCTGCGCAGTGTGGGCAGGTAGTCCTCAAACGACGAGGTGCCGTAGATGCCCGGTTCGCGCTGGCCGAGCAGGTTGAGGTTGGGTCCGTTCACGATAAGTATCTTCATCTGTTTCGTTTTTGTGTGTTACTCCGCCTGCAAAGGTACGATTAAGTAAGAGAAATGCAAAAGAAAAACTCGTTTTTTCTTTTCATTTCCGAACGAAAGTACCTTGGCAAAAGGTAATGAACATTACGGTAATGACGATTACTATTTTACGATATGAGATTCTACGATAGAGAACGATCTGCGCAAGATGACCATTCACGTCGGTTCATTGTCTTTGGAAGACCTGTGAGTGATTTTTCACCGATATTTCGGGAAAAAATAGGGGGATTTGGACAAGATGTTGCAACCTTTTGACAAGATGTTGCAACATCTTGCCGTTTTTTATGGTGTCTGTCCGGAAGATTTCGTACCTTTGCGGCAAATTGCACAACAATCAACAATGAAAACCATAAAGACTCCATTACTCCTGCTCGCAGCCGCCGTGCTGGCACTCTGCACGTCGTGCGCTGCCGACTGGACTACCGGCGACACGCTCGCCGAGCCACAACCTCTCGTATTCAATGCCACACAGGGAGAACTGACGAGTAGCCTCACTCGCGCCGCCACCAGCGGCACCTGGAAGGCCGACGGCACGGAACTGGTGGCGATACAGATGAACAATGTGGTGAAGAAATATAAGGTGACCTCTGGCGGCGCACTGACACCCTACGACAGCGACAACACGTTCTGCCGCACGGACAAGAGCACCCTCTCCGTCAGCGCGTGGTATCCGTATAGTGCATCGTCCCCTTCCGCGGCCACCATCGCCCTTGACCAAAGCACCGACGAGAAGCAAGAGTGTTGTAACCTGATGAGGGTAGCTGACACCGATGTCGTCTATGGTCAGTCCACCACGCTCCAGTTCGCCCACCGGACAGCCCGCGTCCGCCTCCACGTCTACAAGCTGGGTAGCACACAACCCCTTACGGGGGCGACGGTTCAGTTTACCATAGCCAACGAGACATACACTGCCCACGAAGACGGCAACGGCTACTACTCCATCCTCGTCAAACCAGGGGCACAAGTAACCGGTGGCGATGACTTCGTCAGCATCACGACCACCGATGGCACCTATAAGGGCAAAGTCCCTGAGAACGCGACCTTCACTGTGGGCAAGAGCTACGACTACAACTTCGACTTGAAGCGCAGCCTCATCAGCACCACGCAGAACGTCGTCGTGACGTGGCCCAGCGCCTACACGGGTACGCCAACGGTCACATACAACGGCACGACACTGACGAATGGAACCGACTACGAAGTGTCCAGCACTCAAGACGGATACGTCGGCACGCTCACCATCACGGGCAAGGGCGCCTACACCGGTTCCCTACAGAAAGAATACGAAACGAAACCAATCCCGTACCTCACCTTCAAGGCTTCTGCCGAGCAAGGCTTCAAGATGACGCTGGCAAACTCACTCGCGAACGCGAACAAATTCCAGTATTCCGTAGGAGGCGGAGCGTGGACGATGGTCGAGTCTGGGTCCGAGGTGACGTTCGGAGGGACAAACAAAGATCTAAGGCTTCGCGGAGTGTCTTCAGGAGGAACGGCAACAACTTACGGGAAAAGCACCATTTCTTTCACAAATGACAACGTCAATGTAGCCACATCAGGAGACATCCGCACACTTGTCGACTATAAGAACTACGACACAGCAAATACGAGTAATGCACAATTCAAATATCTATTCAGCGGATGCACCGAACTCACTTCAGCTCCTGAACTGCCGGCAACGGCACTGTCAGATTACTGCTACCAGAATATGTTCTATGGTTGCACCAGTCTCGAGACCGCTCCAAAACTGGAAGCAACGACACTCGCATATCAGTGCTACCTGGGTATGTTCTATGGTTGCACCAGTCTCGAGACCGCTCCAAAACTGGAAGCAACGACACTCGCATATCAGTGCTACCTGGGTATGTTCTATGGTTGCACCAAGCTTTCCTCGCCCCCAGCACTGCCGGCAACGACGCTGGCAAGTTATTGCTACTACGAAATGTTCAGAGGCTGCGAAGCACTTTCCTCAGCTCCAGCACTGCCAGCAACGACACTGAAAGATTACTGCTACTACAATATGTTCTTCGGATGCTCCAAACTCGAGGAGGCTCCAACACTGGATGCAAAGACACTGGCTTCTAACTGCTACAACGGTATGTTCTTCCGCTGCACCAAGCTCAAGGAGGCTCCTGCCCTGCCGGCAAAGACACTGGCAGCTTACTGCTACCGCGAAATGTTCAGCTGCACGGGGCTTACCTCTGCCCCCACACTGGATGCAACGGAACTCGCAGAGGGCTGTTATTACGGCATGTTCGTTAACTGCACCTTTACCAAAGCCCCTAAACTGCCGGCCACGACCCTCGCAAAAAACTGCTATTGGAAGATGTTTGAAGGTTGCAGCGCACTCACTTCAGCTCCAGTCCTTCCTGCAACAACACTTGCTTCTTCCTGTTACGGTGGGATGTTCTACGGGTGCACCAGTCTCCAGATAGCTCCGACACTTCCTGCAACAACACTTGTATATTCCTGTTACAACAATATGTTCTATGGCTGTTCTGCGCTAAATACGGTTACCATAAAAGCAACAGGCGATATTCCCGATTTGGCTTTAAACGAATGGCTTAAAGGAGTGGCCTCTTCGGGCACCATCCATAAGAAATCCACCTTGACGTTAAACAAAAACAGCGAAAGCGGCATTCCCAAGGGATGGACCGCCAAGAACGATGCCACCGACTGACCTTTCCATAGCGTCAACTGGTACGTGCAAGCCAGTTGACGCTATATTTATCATTTGTCATTGTAATGCCCCTCTGCTTTTACAATAAGCACAACAACATCATAGCCCAGGGCAACGCCCTGGGTACTGAAACACGATGGGCAGACAACCCCATGCTACATTACGATGGGCTTTGGCTTTCCCTTCGGCCGCCGATTTTCAATTCAGCCCGTCTGCCATACGAACACGAAACCTGCACCTCTTAAATAAAAATAAAATGGTGTTTTATTTTGTATTTCGCTCGGTTTGCACTACCTTTGCCAGCGAAAGGACAACTTTATAAGATTACGAAGATGAACACCGTTCTGTTGGATACCTCTACTTACAAAGAGGCGGAAGCTTTTGCTAAGTTGAACAACATTGATGTGACGGAAGTGGTAAAAGCTTCTGTCTTGAATTTCTTGCGCAAGTTTAACAGTTCCGAGCGCGCTACTGTCAATTCCAAATATGAGCTTCCAGGGCATCTGAAGAAGATGCGTGGCGTACTGGCTGGGGTAGATTGAGCTTACCGATGAAACAGGAACAGACACAGGAACAACAACTGGCGCAGACGCTCCGGCAGACGCAGAGCATCACCCAGCAACAACTGCTCCAGGCACAGCTCACAGAGATGCCCATGGCGCAGTTGCTGGAGCGCATACACACCGAGATGGACGACAACCCGGCACTGGAGTCGGCAGGCACGGACGAGGAGAACGACTGGCACGACGGTGACCAGACGGCGGACGACACCGATGCCGACGAGGACTACGAGGAGCGCACCGAACGCGAGGAGCGCAGCGACGCACTCGACGCGGCCCTGGAGGGACTCGGGCGCGACGACGAGGAACTGCCCGTCTACCACGGTGGACAGTCGTACGGCGAGGAGCGCGAGGAGATGGTCTACGGCGAGACACTCTCGTTCTACGACCAGCTCAAGGAGCAGATGGGACTGCTGTCGCTCGACGACCGGCAGTGCGACATCATGGAATATCTCATCGGGTCGCTTGATGACGACGGACTGCTGCGGAAGTCGCTCGACAGCATTGCCGACGAGCTGGCCATCTACCACAACATCGAGACGGACGAGCACGAGTTGCAACTGCTGCTGCAACAATTGCAGGACTTCGACCCGGCAGGCATCGGGGCACGATCGCTGCAGGAATGTCTGCTCCTGCAAATCAGAAGGAGAGAGCCGTCGCGCCTCACGCAGCTGATGGAACAGGTGCTCACGCACCACTTCGATGCGTTCACCAAGAAACACTGGCAGAGCATCCGCCAAGCCCTGCAGCTGAGCGAGCTGCAGACGGAAACGCTCATGGCCGAGATGCGGAAGTTGAACCCCAAGCCCGGAGCGTCGATGGGCGAGGCCGTCGGACGGTCGCTCCAGCAGGTCACGCCCGACTTCATCGTCGACACGCAGGACGACGGCACCGTGACCTTCCATCTCAACACGGGCGAATTGCCCGAGCTGCACGTCTCGCCGTCGTTTGCGGAAACGCTCCACGAATACCAGACGAACAAGGAGAACATGAGCCGCCAGATGAAGGAGGCACTGCTCTACACCAAGAAGAAGGTGGATGCCGCCCACGGCTTCATCGAAGCCGTCAAGAGCCGCCGCCGCACCCTCATGCTGACCATGCGGGCCATCATACAGTGGCAGCACCGCTACTTCGAGGAGGGCGACGAGGCACTGCTGCGGCCGATGATTCTCAAAGACATTGCCGAGAAGACGGGGCTGGACCTCAGTACTATCTCCCGCGCCAGCAACGGCAAGTATGCGCAGACACGGTGGGGCACCTTCCCCCTGCGCCACTTCTTCAGCGACGGCTACGTCACGACCGACGGCGACCAGCTCTCCACCCGCGAGATAAAGATGAGCCTGCGCGACCTCATCAACCATGAAGACAAACGGCAACCGCTGAGTGACGAGGCGCTGTGCCAGCAGTTGGCGCAACAGGGATTCCCCATTGCGCGGCGCACTGTGGCCAAATACCGCGAGCAGCTCGGACTGCCCGTGGCCAGACTGAGAAAGGAGATGAACGGATGAAAGCCGAGAAACGCCTGATATTGGCAGCACGGGCTGTCAGCCTCTTCTTCACACCCTTCTACCTACCCATCGTCGGGATGATTGCGCTCTTCACGTTCAGCTTCATGAGCATCTTCCCGGCACGCTACAAGTTGGGGGTGCTCCTCACGGTTTACCTCTTCACTGTGCTCCTGCCCACCATCGCCATACGCATCTACCGGAGATGGCAGGGATGGACGCGCTTCGAACTGGGACGGCGCGAGCGGCGCATGGTGCCGTATGCCCTATCCATCGCCAGCTATTTCGCCTGCTACTATCTCTTCCTCCGGCTTCACATGCCTCACTTCCTCGGCTCCATCCTCCTGGCGGCACTCTGTGTGCAGATTGTCTGCGCCCTGATTAATATCGGGTGGAAGGTGTCTACCCATTCGGCGGCCATCGGCGCAGTGGGCGGTGCGCTGTTTGCCTTTGCCGAGTATTTGGCCTTCAACCCTGTGTGGTGGCTCTGCCTGGTGTTCTTCGTGGGCGGCATTGTCGGCACTTGTCGCATGATACTCCGCCAACACTCCCTCGGACAGATTGTCGGCGGCTTCTGGACGGGGTTCTTCGTGGCCGCCGTCGTCATCCTTTTTATCTGAGAAACTATGGAGCAGGAAAAAAAACAGCAGAACGAGGGCAGGCATTTCCCTATAATCACCGGCATAGTTATCCGACGGGCTAAACAGCAACAGGCTGCCGACATCGCACGACTGATCATGATGGCCATGACCGATGAGTGTTGCCTGTATTTCTGTGGCGAAGGTCACGGCCTGGAGGACTTCCGCAGGATGATGACCCAGCTCGTGGAGCGCGAGGACTCGCAGTACAGCTACAGAAACACGCTGGTGGCCATGGACGGCGACAAGGTCGCGGGCATCGCCGTCAGCTACGACGGCGGCTGTCTGCATCAGCTGCGCCACACCTTCATCCATGCTGCCAAGGAATACCTCGGGAAGGACCATACGGGGATGGACGACGAGACGCAGGCCGGTGAGTTGTACCTCGACTCGCTGGCCGTAGACCCCGCATATCGCCGCCAAGGCCTTGCCAGATGCTTGCTGGCGGTCACGCACGAAAAGGCCAGACGCATGGGACTGCCCTGCGTGGGACTCTTGGTGGACAAGGGTAACCCCGGCGGCGAGGCTCTCTACACGGCCGTGGGCTTCCAGTACGTGGGCGACAAATGGTGGGGTAGCCACCCGATGAAACACATGATATTACGTTAAAAATTAAAATACACCCAACTCTTATGAAACCTATTGTCAGCATTATCATGGGCAGTACCAGCGACCTGCCCGTCATGGAGAAAGCCTGCAAACTGCTCGACGAGATGCAGATTCCCTTTGAAGTGAATGCCCTCTCGGCACACCGCACCCCGGAGGCCGTGGAAGCCTTTGCCAAAGGAGCCAAGGAACGCGGACTGAAAGTCATCATCGCTGCGGCCGGCATGGCGGCAGCACTGCCGGGCGTGATCGCTGCTTCCACCACGCTGCCCGTCATCGGTGTACCCATCAAGGGGATGTTGGACGGTCTTGATGCCATGCTCTCCATCATACAGATGCCGCCGGGAATCCCCGTGGCCACCGTAGGGGTCAACGGTGCACAGAACGCCGCCATCCTGGCCGTGGAGATGCTGGCCCTCTCCGATGAAACCATCGCCCAGCGGTTGGCCGACTACAAGACGGGGCTGAAGGCCAAGATTGAGAAGGCCAACCGCGACTTGGTGGAGGTGAAATATGAATACAAGACCAACTGATGCCGTTTCTTTATCCATAGTATAGATCCTATGAGTTACAAGCGAAGAGTATCGTCGGAGACCCGTGTCGGACAGCTCGGCATCGGGGGTGACAATCCCATACGCATTCAGTCGATGGCCACGAGAGATACCAACGACACAGCAGGGTGCGTGGCACAGGCCAAGCGCATCATCGATGCGGGCGGTGAATTGGTGCGCTTCACTACGCAGGGTACGCGCGAGGCGGAGAACATGAAAAACATCTCCGCGCAGTTGAAGGCCGACGGATACACAGCACCGCTGGTGGCCGATGTGCATTTTACGGCTCATGTGGCCGACGTGGCGGCGTGCTACTGCGAGAAGGTGCGCATCAATCCCGGCAACTATGTAGACCCCGGACGCGTCTTCAAACATCTGGAATATACGGATGAGGAATATGCTCTGGAGCTGCAGAAAATCGAAGACAAGCTGGTGCCGTTTCTCCACATCTGCAAGGTGCATCATACGGCCGTGCGCATTGGCGTGAACCACGGTTCGCTGAGCGACCGCATCATGTCGCGCTACGGCGACACGCCGGAAGGCATCGTCGAGAGTTGCATGGAGTTTCTGCGCATCTGCAAGCGGGAGGATTTCAGCGATGTGGTCATCTCTATCAAGGCCAGCAATACGGTGGTCATGGTACACACGGTGCGCCTGCTGGTGAAGACCATGGACGCGGAAGATATGCACTATCCGCTGCACCTCGGTGTCACCGAGGCCGGCGAGGGGGAGGACGGACGCATCAAGAGTGCCGTGGGCATCGGTGCACTGCTGACAGAGGGCATCGGGGACACCATCCGTGTGTCGCTCAGCGAAGAGCCGGAATGTGAGATTCCCGTGGCGCGGCAACTGGTGGACAACATCGAGGCATGTGCGCGTCTGCGTGAGGAGGCGGAGGCATCCATCGCTGACGATACGGTGTTCCTCGCACTGGAGGACGACGACTGGGAGACCGTGCAGCTCAAGGCCGCCATGGCGGTGGGCGCACTGTTCATCGACCGCAAGGCGCACCAGCTCGTCATCCGCCATCCGCACTTCACGGAAGAGCGTCTCACCGATTTGGCCGATGCCATCCTGCAGGCCGCACGCATCAAGTTCACAAAGACGGAATACATCTCCTGTCCCGGGTGCGGGCGCACGCTCTACAATCTGCAGGACACCATCGCACGCATCAAAGCCGCCACCAGCCATCTGGTGGGACTGAAGATAGGCATCATGGGATGTATCGTCAACGGTCCGGGCGAGATGGCTGATGCCGACTATGGCTATGTGGGTGCGGGGCGCGGCAGGATTTCACTCTATCGGCAAAAGGAGTGCGTGGCCAAGAATATTCCCGAGGAAGAGGCCGTGGAGCGCCTGCTCCAGCTGATTGACAGCGACAGGGCGAAGGCTTGAGGACTTACTGCGACAAGACGACGGCGTCAACCTCGGGATTGGGCACGGCGAGCACCGGCTCCTCCTCCATCTTGGTGCGCTTCGTCTTGGCAGCGAAGATGCTGTCGATGACCTGCGGCTTGCGGCGCAGCAATTGGAGCGTGTCCTTGGAGGCATTCTGCTGGCTCTCCTTCTTGCTGTAGCCCTTGCCTTGGCAACATTTGACGCCTTCCAGCACCACTTGGTAGACAAATACCGGGCTGCTGTTCTCGTCCTTCGACTGTTCCACCTGACGGAACTCCAGCCGCACACGGTTCTTTTGACTCCATTCCAGCAACTTCGACTTGAAGTTGACCTCCTTGTAGGCCACCTTGTCGAGGTTGATGATCTGCTTGAGGATGCGCTTCTCCATGAAACGCATGCAGGCTTCATAGCCCCGATCCAGATAGATGGCGCCAACCAGCGCTTCGAAAGCGTTCCCACCCATGTAGCTGTTGTGGACGGTGGATCGGTCGGACGTGGTGATGAGGCGCGTGATGCCCATCTCCTTGGCCAGCCGACCCAGCGTCTCGCGCTGTACGAGTTTGGAACGGGTGTTGGTGAGGAAACCCTCGCGCTTGCCCTCGAAATGGCGGAAGACGATGTCGCCCACCACGGCATCGAGGATAGCATCGCCCAGAAACTCCAGTCGCTCGTTGTTCAGGGGACGCCCCTTCTCGTTGCGCCGCCGCAGACTCTTGTGAAGGAGAGCCTGCTTGTAGAGCTTGATGTCGCGTGGATAAAAGCCGAGAATGTGGTATAAAGAAGAATAAAGCTCCTTTTCCTTGCGGAAAGGAAGCCTTATTCGATCTATGAAATTGGAGTTATTCAGCATATTTCTTGAATACTACGCAAGCATTGTGGCCCCCGAAACCGAAGGTGTTGCTCAGTCCGGCACGCACCTCGCGCTTCTGGGCCTTGTTGAAGGTGAAATTGAGGTTGTAGTCAATCTCCTCGTCGTTGTCGCCTTCCTCGTGGTTGATGGTGGGCGGAACGATGTCGTTCTTGACAGCCAGCACGGTGGCCATGGCCTCGACGGCACCGGCAGCACCGAGCAGGTGACCCGTCATGGACTTGGTGCTGCTGATGTTGAGCTTGAAGGCAGACTCGCCGAACACTTCCTTGATGGCCTTGGCCTCGGAGATGTCGCCCACATGGGTGGAGGTGCCGTGCACGTTGATGTAGTCAATATCCTCAGGCTGCATGCCGGCATCCTCCAGCGCGTTGCGCATGACGAGGCAGGCACCGAGTCCTTCGGGGTGGGAGGCCGTGATGTGGTGTGCGTCGGCGCTCATGCCAGCACCGACCATTTCGGCGTAGATCTTGGCACCGCGCGCCTTGGCGTGCTCCAGTTCCTCAAGAATCAGACAGCCAGCACCCTCGGCCATGATGAAGCCGTCGCGGCTGGCACTGAACGGACGGCTGGCCTTCTCCGGCTCGTCGTTGCGCGTCGACAGGGCGTGCATGGCATTGAAACCGCCCACGCCCGTGGCGCAGATGGCGGCCTCGGAACCACCGCTGACAATGACATTGGCCTTGCCCAGACGGATGAGGTTGAAGGCATCGGCCAGCGCATTGCTCGATGAGGCACAGGCCGACGAGGTGATGTAGTTCGGGCCGTGGAAACCATACTGGATGGAAATCTGTCCGGCAGCGATGTCGGCAATCATCTTGGGGATGAAGAAGGGATTGAACTTGGGACCGTCGGCCTCGTGGACACCGTAGTATTTCACTTCGTCCTCGAAGGTCTTGATGCCACCGATTCCTACGCCAAACACAACACCGATGCGGTTCTTGTCTTCCTTGTCGAGGTTCATGGCACTGTCCTCCACGGCCTGTTTCGCGGCGATGAGGGCCAGCTGTGTATAGCGATCCATCTTGCGGGCTTCCTTGCGGTCGATATAGTCGTTGACGTTGAGGTTCTTCACCTCGCAGGCAAACTTCGTTTTGAAATTGGTTGTGTCAAAACTGGTGATGGGGGCAGCACCGCTCTTGCCGGCCACCATGTTCTGCCAGGTCTCTTCGGGCGTGTTGCCCAACGGCGTGACGGCACCAAGGCCAGTCACTACTACTCTTTTTAGTTCCATAGTCATCTATTTGGTTTTTGGGATGGGCCTATTACTGAATGGGTGTTGAACATTGGCCACCCGGAAGGTATGCCAACACCCAACACCCAACAAGTCCATCACAAAAATGTGATTTATTTCTTGTTCTTTTCAATGTATGCAATAGCGTCACCCACCGTGCCAATCTTCTCGGCAGTGTCGTCGGGGATAGATACACCGAACTCCTTCTCGAATTCCATGATGAGCTCAACGGTATCCAAAGAGTCAGCACCGAGGTCGTTGGTGAAACTTGCTTCGGGCTTTACTTCTGCCTCGTCAACACCGAGTTTGTCAACGATGATTTCCTTTACTTTGCTTTCAATTTCTGACATGATAATCTTCTTTAAAATGTTTATAAATATACTCTTTTTAGTGTGCCAACGAACCAAAAGTGCGTTTAGCGGTTGCAAAGTAACAAATTTTAATTGAGTTACGCAAATTATTTGGGTAAAAATGCGCATTTCCTTGCACAACTCTATACGGTTTGTGCACTTTTTAGACGTTCCCTGCCGTTTTTCTTTATTTTTTTTCGCGTCGAAGTGGGTAATTGTTGCGCAAGGACTCGAACTGATCAGGGGCATTTTTGAGACGGCGACTATCGTTCAGGGGATTGTAGAGTTCTAAGGGAGAACCGGTGTAGGGGAAGTCGGCGGGCAGGGGAGGCGGCACGATGGGGGCGGGCTGCGGAAGGTGGAAATGACGGCAGAGGGCTTGGATGACCATATTGTCGGCATTGACCTTTCCGTCGGCAGAGTAGCCTGCAATATGCGGCGTGGCGATGAAGACGCGCTGGAGGAGCTGGAGGTTGATATTTGGTTCGTTTTCCCAGACATCGACCACGGCATCGCGGACACGGCACTCACGCAGGGCCGACAGCAGTGCGGCGTTGTCGACCACGGCTCCACGGCTGGTATTTATTATATATGGTTCGCGCGCGAGACGATGGAAGAATTCCTCGTCGGCCATGTGCCAAGTGGGGTAGTCGCCCTGTCGGGTGAGGGGCACATGGAAGGTGATGACATCGGCCTCGCGAGCAATCACGTCGAGTGACACGTAGTCTGACCGACCGACGGGAGGGTCGCAGACCAGAGGACGCATACCGAGACGTTGTGCGACGGTCAGTACTTGCTGCCCGACATGGCCGCAACCGACAATGCCGATGGTGCTCTCGGAAAGGCGTAGCCCCTTCTGCTGTTGGAGCAACAGCAGCGACGACTCGACGTACTGCGCCACAGAACCGGCATTGCACCCCGGACAACTGGTCCAGGCGATGCCGGCACGCCGCAGATAGTCGGCATCAATGTGGTCGAAACCGATGGTTGCCGTGGCCACGAAGCGCACCTGCGAACCGGCCAACAGCTGCTCGTCACAGTGCGTGCGTGTCCGGACAATCAGTGCGTCGGCATCTGCAACATCCGCAGGGGCAATCCGTGCACCGGGGAGAGCCACTACTTGGTCGGCCAACGACTGGAGTGTCTCGCGGATATAAGGTATCTTGTCGTCAATAACAATCTTCATAGCGAGTGCAAAGGTAGTCTTTTCGCTCGGAAAGGAAAAGAAAAACAGGCTTTTCTTTTGCTTTTCTCTCGGTTATTCGTACCTTTGCAGCGAAATAACGAAAATAGAACATGACATTTACAGAACATGCTAACCAAATTTTCAGACAGGCCATTCGCGATTACCACCTGAAGGATGACATTGACATGCCCTTCTCCAGTCCTTACGAGCGCGACTCCATTGAGTATAGCCTGTATCTGAAGTGTTGGATAGATACTGTCCAGTGGCATTTGGAGGATTTGATCCGCGACCCGCATATTGAACCCGATAAGGCCTTGTCACTCAAGCGCCGTATTGACCGCAGCAACCAAGACCGCACCGACCTGGTGGAGGAAATCGACACGTATTTCCGCCAGCAGTACAGTGAGGTGAAGCCGTTGCCCGATGCGCGATTGAATACGGAGAGTCCGGCGTGGGCCATTGACCGCCTTTCCATTCTGGCCTTGAAGATCTGGCACATGCAGGAGCAGGTGGAACGGAAGGATGCCGACGCGGCTCATGTGCAGAAATGCCAGGCGAAACTGCAGGTATTGCTGGAGCAGCAGACAGATCTGAGCACGGCCATCGACCAGTTGTTGGAGGACATCGAACAGGGACGCAAGTACATGAAGGTGTACCGGCAGATGAAGATGTACAACGACCCTACGACCAATCCCGTACTCTACAAGAAATAATAGTCCACAGGTGAAAAAGGAGCACATTCTCGTCATCCGGTTTTCTGCGTTGGGCGATGTGGCCATGACCGTGCCCGTCGTCTATGCGTTGGCACGCCAGTATCCTGACGTGCGCGTCACGGTGTTGAGCCGAGGATGTGCGCGGCCGCTGTTTGAGGATTTGCTCCCCAATGTCAGTTTCATGGAGGCCGACCTGAAGCGGGAATATCAAGGCATCACGGGACTGAACTCGCTCTACCGCCGCTTGGTGGCCAAGCAGTTCACGGCCATTGCCGACCTCCACAGTGTGTTGCGGTCGGGCTACCTGCGTATGCGCTTCAACCTTGATGCCTATAAGGTGGCGCATATTGACAAGCACCGCAGAGACCGTCGGCGCATCACGGCATCGACCAACAAACAACTGTTCCAGTTACCCACCTCGTTCCAGAACTATGCCGACGTGTTTGCCCGCCTGGGCTATCCTGTTGACGTGCAGTTCCGTTCCATCTTTCCGGAGGAAGGCGGCGATATGAACCTGCTGCCGGCAGATTTCCCACGGCCTGGCGACGGCCAGCCTTGGATAGGCATCGCTCCCTTCGCAGCCCACGAGGGGAAGGTGTACCCTGTGCAGCTGATGGATCGGGTGCTGGAAGAACTGCTGGAGAAATATCCCGATGCGCGCATCTTCCTCTTTGGAAGAGGATTGTGTGAGGACGAGACCTTCCATCGGTGGTGTGGGATGCACCCCCAGTGTGTGGCGGTGAGCTGCCATCTGAACAGCCTGCGCGAAGAACTCGTCTTGATGAGCCACCTGCAGGTGATGGTGTCAATGGATTCTGCTAATATGCACCTGGCCTCACTGGTGGCCACGCCCGTGGTGAGCGTGTGGGGAGCTACCCATCCCCTTGCGGGCTTCATGGGGTGGAACCAGAAAATGGAGTATGCGGTGCAGCTGCCGTTGCCCTGTCGGCCGTGCAGCATCTTCGGTCAGAAGCCGTGTTTGCGCGGCGACTACGCCTGTCTGTATGGCATTGCGCCAGAGCAGATCGTTGACCGGGTACAGACCGTTCTGGCCGAGCGCGGATGCCTGACAAGTCCGAAACCCTGTGAAACACTTTAATTTTTCATAAAAAATAAGGCGGTATCAGAAAATATGTGTACCTTTGCGCAGATTTTTGAGACAGAGTGATTAAATAACAACACAAGATGGATAAAGTAAGCTACGCAATGGGCATCGGCATCGGCATGCAGCTGAAGCAGATGGGTGCCTCGGAAATGAATATCGACGATTTCGCAGCAGCTATCAAGGACGTGCTGGCCGGCAACGAGTTGAAGGTGCCGAGCCATCAGGCCCAGCAACTGGTGCAGGACTATTTTATGGCGCAGGAGAAGAAAATCAATGAGCAACGGGCTGCACAAGGCAAGATTGCCAAAGAGGCCGGTGAGAAATATCTGGCAGAGAATGCCAAGAAGGACGGGGTGGTGACGCTGCCCAGCGGACTGCAGTATCAGGTGATCAGGGAAGGCGACGGCAAGAAACCGTCGGCCAAGGACACGGTGCGTTGCCACTATGAGGGATTCCTCATCGACGGCACTGTCTTCGACTCGTCTGTGCAGCGCGGCGAACCCGCCGAGTTCGGACTCCAACAGGTGATTGCCGGATGGACAGAAGGCCTGCAACTGATGCAGGAGGGTGCGAAATACCGCTTCTTCATCCCCTATCGACTGGGCTATGGTGAGAGTGGGGCAGCAGGAACTATTCCTCCCTTTGCCGCACTGATTTTCGATGTGGAGCTCATCAAGGTAATCTAAGCAACAAGACATAAATATTCCATAAAAACAATGAAGAAAATTACCATTGCAGCATTTGCTGTAGCCGCAGTTACCATGCTTTCTTGCGGCAACGCCACTCCCAAGGCTAACTTGAAGAGTGATGTGGACACGCTGAGCTATGCCATCGGTATGGCACAGACTCAGGGACTGAAAGAGTACCTCGTGACCCGTCTCGATGTGGACACGGCCTACATGGACGAGTTCATCAAGGGTCTGAACGAGGGTGCCAATGCCGGTGACGACAAGCAGAAGAATGCTTACTACGCAGGTCTCCAGATCGGACAGCAGATCTCCAACCAGATGATGAAGGGCATCAACCACGAGCTCTTCGGTGACGACTCTACACAGACCATTTCGCTGAAGAACTTCATGGCCGGATTTGTCAGTGGCACAACGGGCAAGGGCGGTCTCATGACTGTAGACTCTGCACAGATGGTGGCACAGAAGATGATGCAGGAGGTGAAGGCCAAGGCCATGGAGAAGACCTACGGTCCGAACAAGGTGGCTGGCGAGAAGTTCCTCGCTGCCAATGCCAAGAAGGCAGGCGTGAAGACGCTCCCCGGCGGCGTACAGTATAAGGTCATCAAGGAAGGCAACGGCAAGGTGCCTGCTGACACCTCTATGGTGAAGGTCAACTACGAGGGACGCACCATCGAAGGAAAGGTGTTCGACAGCTCCTACAAGCGCAATATGCCGGCCGACTTCCGTTGCAACCAGGTCATCAAGGGCTGGACCACCGCACTAACCCATATGCCTGCTGGTTCCGTATGGGAGGTTTACATTCCCCAGGAGTTGGCTTACGGCGAGCGTCAGCAGGGTGCAGACATCAAACCCTTCTCCGTGCTCATCTTCAAGATTGAACTGCTCGAAGTGAAATAAGCGTTGACAGGAACGGTCCCGAAACGTCATAAATATCGGTATCAGGGTCGGGAAAAACGGCCTTGATACCGATATTTGGTCTAAAAAAACATAAATTAACGAACAAAGTGTTGCTTGTGCCGATAAAAATTACTACTTTTGCTTACAAATAGTAACAATCTAAAGCAAAACATTCGTCAGATATGGCAGCAAACGAAAAAATTGATAGTCTCGATAAGAAAATCCTGGGTATTCTTTCCAAGAATGCCCGCATCCCGTTCAAGGACGTGGCGGCCGAGTGTAACGTGTCACGTGCGGCCATCCATCAGCGCGTCCAGCACCTCATAGAAGGACAGGTCATCATGGGCAGCGGTTTCGATGTCAATCCGAAGAGTCTGGGATACACCACCTGCACCTACGTCGGCATCACGCTGGAACGGGGTTCCATGTACAGGGACGTGGTGGAACGGCTCCAGCACATTCCCGAAATCGTGGAGTGTCATTTCACGACAGGCCCGTACACGATGCTCGTGAAACTCTATGCCCGCGACAACGAACAGCTCATGCAGTTGCTCAACGGACAACTGCAGGATATTCCGGGAGTGGTGGCTACGGAGACGCTGATTTCGCTCGAACAGAGCATCAAGCGCGAAATTCCCGTCGGACAGTAACACGTTTATCCACACTGCGTATGAACCGTTTTGACTGGCAGGGACAGCTGGCAGGATGTCAAGCGACGTTTCCCGGGGCAACACGCAAACCCGTCATTGCCATCACGGGAAACTATGGCGAACAGAACTGCAAACTCGCACAGGCGTATTACAAGTCGGTGGAACAGGCTGGCGGTGTCCCCGTCATCCTTCCCCCGTCTTCCCATATTGACACTATCATCAACGCACTGGATCGTGTCGATGGTCTCGTCATCAGTGGTGGGGCTGACATCAACCCGTTGTTCTGGGGCGAAGAGCCGGCCACGGCACTCGGAGGCATCAATGCCGAGCGCGACCGCTTCGAACTGCTCACCATCCAGTTGGCCTACAACCGCCAGATTCCTATGCTGGGCATCTGCCGGGGCATTCAGACACTGGCCATTGCCCTTGGCGGCCATGCCGAACAGGACATCAGCGGTAGGGCCAAGGTGAAGCATAGTCAGGATGCAGACCGTTCGGAACCGACCCATTCCGTCTGCGTCGAGCCGGACTCTATTCTGGAACGTCTCTATGCCGATGTACTCCAGTCCAATGGCGGACGGCTTTATGTCAACTCGTTCCATCATCAAGCCGTGGACGACTGCGGCCCACGCTTCCGCGTCACGGCAAAGTCGCCTGACGGTATCATCGAGGCCATGGAGAGCCGCGAATACAAAAGCATCATGGGTGTGCAGTGGCATCCTGAGTGCCTTGCCGACGGGCAGCCCCTGTTCCAGTGGCTGGTCAAGCAGGCAGCACATTTCAGCGATGCCTGCCGCTTACACCAGCGCATCATCACGCTCGACACCCATTGCGACACACCGATGTTCTTCCCACAGGGCGTGGACTTCGGCAGTCGCGACCCGAAGATACGCGTCGACCTTCATAAAATGACGGAAGGGCGGCAGGATGCCGTTATCATGGTGGCCTACCTGCCACAGCCGAAACTGGGTGAGACGTTCCCCTCAAAAGTAGATTTCCCTGTGGACGGCCCCACGGAATATGCCGACCTGATTTTCGATAAGATAGAGGCGATGGTGGCTGAGAACAAGGAATATCTCAGTATCGCTCGGACTCCGGCTGACCTTCTTGCCGACAAGCGTGCAGGACGCAAGAGTATTATGTTGGGCATAGAAAACGGATTGGCACTCCACGGAGAGTTGTCTAACCTGCATCATTTCGCACGGCGCGGCATCGTGTATATGACGCTCTGCCACAACGGCGACAACGACATCTGCGACTCGGCCCGCGGGGAGGGCACGCATGGTGGCGTGAGCGATTTCGGCCAACAGGTCATTCGGGAGATGAACCGGTTGGGCATTATGGTGGACTTGAGCCATGCGGCCGAAAGCAGTTTCTACGATGCCCTCGACATCAGTCAGCACCCGATAGTGTGCAGTCATTCCAGTTGTCGCGCACGCTGCGACCATCCGCGCAACCTGACCGACGACCAGATGCGCAGGTTGGCGGCCAAGGGCGGTGTGATGCAAGTGACATTGTATAGTGGTTTCCTGCGCCAGGACGGGGAGGCTACCGTGGCGGACGCACTGGATCATCTGGATCATGCCGTCAGTGTGATGGGCATCGACCACGTGGGTCTGGGGACGGATTTCGACGGAGACGGTGGTGTGTGCGGTCTCTCTTGTTCGTCGGAGATGATTAACTTCACCCGGCAACTCATGGCGCGGCACTATTCCGAGACAGACATCCAAAAGATATGGGGCGGCAACTTCCTGCGCGTTATGACGCAGGTGCAGGCGGCCCGTGCATAAAATCCAAACAGATGATTTCCAAACAGAAGATAACAAACCAGCTACTCACTGCCCTGTCGCTGTGGGGCCTCTCGATGGCCTTTGCGGCCTGCGGGACTACCCGTAAGCAACCTGTGGAGGAAGCCGCTGTCAACGTGGCGTTCAATGCCGACTCGGCCTATGCGTTCTGTGCCGCGCAGTGTGCCTTTGGCCCGCGCACCATGAACAGTGAGGCGCACGCCAAGTGTGGCGAATGGATTGCCGCGCAGTTTCGGAGATACGGTTGCGGCATCGAACTGCAACAGGCCGACCTCAAGGGATATGACGGCACGGTGCTGAAGGGCACCAACATCATCGCATCCATGCCCCAGCGTGGGACGGACAGTACGCGCGTCATGATATGCGCCCACTGGGACAGCCGTCCGTGGGCGGACAACGACCCCGACACGGCGAACTGGCACAAACCGGTTATGGCAGCCAACGACGGTGCTTCGGGAGTGGCCGTCATGCTGGAGCTGGCACGACTGCTTCAGCACAACGACTCGTTGCCGGTAGCCGTTGACTTCGTGTGCTTCGATGCCGAGGACTGGGGCGTTCCTTCATGGAGCGATGCCGCGGACGACGGAAACTCGTGGGCGTTGGGGGCGCAACACTGGGCCAAGACCTATGCCGCCAGCAGCAGCCGTTACCGCTACGCCATCTTGCTCGACATGGTGGGTGGACAGGGTGCGCGGTTTTATCACGAGGGCTTCTCGTTGCAGCACGCCAAGCGTCTGGTGGACCGTCTCTGGAGTGCGGCGAGTGCGGCGGGCTACAGCAGCTTCTTCCCCATGGAGCTCGGCAGTTACGTGACCGACGACCATGTCCCAGTCAACGAGGTGGCGCGCATCCCCTGTGTTGATGTCATCAACTACTACCCTGACTGCCAGAAAAGCTCCTTCGGGCCGACCTGGCACACCGTCAGCGACGATATGCAGCACATCGACAGAAACACGCTGAAGGCGGTAGGGCAAACCCTCCTGCAGTTGCTTTTCAGCGAATAGACCTTTTAGCAGGCTTAGCGGACAGCAATATTTTAAAATAGGCGTTGTTCGCAAACAAAGGGTCCATCCAGTTTTGGATGAAGGAATTGTTTGCAAACAATAGGTCCATCCAGTTTTGGATGAAGGAATTGTTCGCAAGCAAAGGGTCCATCCAGTTTTGGATGAAGGAATTGTTCGCAAGCAATAGGTCCATCCAGTTTTGGATGAAGGCATTGTTCGCAAGCAAAGGATCCATCCAGTTTTGGATGAAGGCATTGTTCGCAAACAATAGGTCCATCCAGTTTTTGAGTGAGATGACTCCGCCCTGTTTCCAACAATTTTTCTTCGTTTATTTGCTGTTGTCAGCGTAAAATGGTAACTTTGTAGGCAAACTGTGACGGAAAACGGCATGGAACTTCCAAAACAGATGAGTTGCACCAACAGTTCATACAGTTAAAGAACAAAACATAAATGACATTCTATGACGAAGAAAGAAGCTCTTCAGTTGTTTGAAGAGAAAAAGATACGATCCGTTTGGGACGACAAAGAGGAGA